>JACRNP010000026.1 GCA_016234845.1 Deltaproteobacteria bacterium
GCCCGGCGTGAGCCTCCGGTTCTTCAGCGGCCGACGATCGCCCGGATGCCGTCCACGAGACGGTCGATCCCCCGGACGACGGTTTCCTCCCGCAGGCTCCCGTAGGCGATCCGGATCCAGCACCCCTTGGCGATCCCGAACGTCTCCCCGGGGATGACCGCCACGCGGTGTTCCCGCACCAGCCGCTCCGAAAGCTCCGTGGCCGCCATCGCGGTGTCGACCCTGGCGAAGAGGTAGAAGGCGCCCAGGGCCGGGGGGACCGTCAGCAGGTCGGAGACCTCCGACAGCCGGGAGAGCGCTTCCCCGCGCACCTTCGCAAGCGACGGCATGTGCGACGCGCAGTACCCCCGCCCCTCCCGCAGGGCGCGCAGTCCGACGAACTGGGAGATCGCCGGCGCGCACACGACCACCGTGTCCTGGATCTTCATCAGGTCGTCGTGCAGATGTTCCGGCGCCACCAGGTACCCCAGCCGCCAGCTCGCCATGCCGTACGCCTTCGAAAAGCTGAAGACGGAGATCGAGTGCTCCCCGCCCAGCGAGCCGGGGGAGAAGTGGCGCGCGCCGTCGTAGGTGAAATATTCGTACGCCTCGTCGCTCACGTGGTAGATCCCGCGCTCCCCGCACATCCGGTGGATCGCCGCAAGCGTCTCTTCCGGGTAGACCGCCCCGGTGGGGTTGTTCGGCGAAACGGTCACGACCGCGCGGGTCCGCTTCGTCACGGCCGCCTCGATGGCCGCCAGGTCCGGCTGGAGCCGGTCGTCGGCGGGGACGTGGACCGGAACCGCGGAAGCCAGCGTCACCGCCATGTCGTGGTTGAAGTAGAAGGGGGACGGGAGGATGACCTCGTCGCCCGGGTCGCAGACGGCCAGGACCGCGTTCAGGAACGCCTGGTTCGCCCCGGCGGTTACGTAGATCCTCCGCTCGAACGGGGCGTCGATCCCGTTCTCCGCCCGAAGCTTTTCCTCAAGCGCCGACCGAAGCTCGGGGAGCCCGGCGTCGGGGACGTACCGGTGGTGGGGGAAGGAGCCGAGGAATTCGGGGATCGCGTCCAGGGCCGATCGCGGCGGTCCGTAGTGGACCACCCCCTGCCCGAGCGGGATCGTTCCGGGCGTCTCCGCGATCCACCCCGCCACCAGCGGTATGACGGGAAGCTGGACCCCCGCGGATCGCGCCGAGGGGGCAAGGGTGCGGCCGGGGCGCCTCACGGGGGCGCCGGAGTTCTTCCGAGCAGCAGCTCCACCCGGGCGAGCAGGTCGCGGGTGTGGAACGGCTTCCGGAGAAGCGCGGTGCCCGGACGGGAGACCCGTTTACCGGAATGCTCCTTCTCCGGGTAGGCCGACAGGTGCAGGACCCGGATTCCCGGCCGGCGCGCGGAAATCCGGCGCACGATCTCCGGGGATCTCATCCCGGACATGTCGGCGTCCGCGATCAGCAGGTCGATCCCGCCTTTGCGGGCCGCGAGCACCGCGGAGATCTCCTTGAACGTTCCGGCCACGAGAACCTCGAATCCTCCCCGTTCGAGGACCTCTACCAGTAAGGAACGGACCATCGCCTCGTCGGTCACCACGAGGATCGCCGCGCGCCGCCGGCCCGGTTTCGCGGCGGGGATCGCGCCCGCCGGCTCCTCGCGCTCCGCGCAGGGGAGTCCGATCCGGATCGTCGTGCCGCGTCCGGGCCGGCTCTCCACCGATATGTGCCCGCCGCTCTGCTGGACGAAGCCCAGGACGGACGGGAGCCCCATCCCTTCCCGCTCCATCCGGGTGGTGAAGAACGGCTCGAAGATCTTTTCGCGGGTCTTCGCGTCCATGCCGGACCCGTTGTCCTCGACGACGAGCGAGACGTGCCGCCCCGGGGCCGCGTCGATCCCGACATCGCCTTGCGAAGGGTCGACGATCCGGGCGGACAGCCGCAGATCGCCCCCTCCGGGCATCGCGTCCCGCGCGTTCGACACGAGCTGAAGCAGCGCCGCCCGGAGCCGGTCCGGGTCCGCGTTGACCTTTCCCGAATCCTCCCCGGATGTGAGGGCGAATCGGATGGAGGGGCCCGCCAGGTCCCGGATCGTGTCCGAGAGCTGCGCGAGGAACCGGTGGACGTCCAGGATCCGGGGGCGGAGCACCTGCCTCCGTCCGAACGCGAGCAGCTCCCGGGTCAGCCCCGCGGCCCGTTCCCCCGCGTCGCGGATCTTCTCGATGTCGCCGCGGCGGGGGTCTCCGTTCTCCACGCGGGACAGCAGCAGGTCGCTGTACCCGGTGACGACGGTCATCATGTTGTTCAGGTGGTGCGCCAGCCCGCCGGCGAGCCGCCCCAGCGCCTCGAACTTGTACGACTCGCGGATCCGCTCCTCGTTGCGCCGCGCCGACTCCTCGCTCCGTTTCCGGTCCGTGATGTCCCGGACGATGGCGAGCACCTCGTTCCGGGCGCACCGGGCGAACCGGGCCTCGAAGTCGAGCTTCTCCCCGGCTATGGTCAGGCTGTACTCCTGCAGCGGGCTCACCTTCCCGCCCCGGAGCGTCTCCGCGATGAGCCGCAGGCTCTCCCGCGCGACCTCCTCCGGCATCACCTCGGCGAGGTTCTTCCCGAGGAACCGTTCCGGGGGCACCGCGAGGACCCTCGGGGAAGGGGCGTGGAAATCGAGGAAGGTCCCCTCCCGGTCGACCCGGAAGATCATGTCCGGCAGGGCGGACAGCATCGCCCGCATCCGCGCCTCGCTTTCGCGCAACGCTTTCGCGGAGGCTTGCGGATTCAGGCTGTCCTGGCTCATCGACGACCCCGATGGAAACGGTTTCGCGCGGCGGAAGGCCGAAGCAAACGTTGTGGATGATTTCGCATTATACCCGACGCGGTCCGGTACCGGGAGCGGGTTCTGTCAGCGGCCGGGGAGCGCCGGGTGCTCCCTCGCGGGGACGCGCACCACGTCGACGATCGTGACCTCCGGGGGGGCGAGGAACCGCATCGGCGGCCCCCAGGTCCCGGTCCCGCGGCTGACGTGAAGCGTGCCGCCGCCGGGCACCGGGTGGTCGCCGCCCAGCAGCGGGTAGACCAGGGCGGTGAAGAGGCGGAACGGGAAGATCTGCCCGTGGTGGGTGTGGCCGGAAAGCTGCAAGTCGAACTTTCCGGCGGCGGACGGGTCGATCGCCGGCCGGTGCTTGAGGAGCACCGTGAACCGGCCGTCCGGGAGGCCGCGAAGGACGTCGGCTTCGGACGGCGCGCCGGAACGGCCGAATCTCGTGCGCGCGGGATCGTCCACCCCCGCGACGCGGAAGGCGTTGTCGACGACCGCCGCATCGTCCCGCAGGAGGGTGAAGCCCGATCGCCGGGTGAAGTCGATCGAGCGGTCGACGCCGGCGTAATATTCGTGGTTCCCGAGAACGGCGTACTTGCCCCTGGGGGCGGCGATCCCGCGGAAGATGTCCGACAGCCCGTCCACCCCGTCGAGCTGGCCGTCGACGAAGTCGCCGGTCGAAACGAAGAGGTCCGGGCGCTCGCGGGAGACGACCTCCGCGACGTCCCTCGCCTTCCTCGTCCGGTGGATGAGCCCCAGGTGGAGGTCGGTGATCTGGGCGATCCGCAGGCGGGGGACCGACGGCGGCAGCTTGGAGGTTTCGACGCGGACGCGCACCACCCGGAGGCGGGACGCCTCGACGGCCGAGTACGCCGCCAGGCCCAGGGAGAGCGCCGCGGCGCAGAGGAAGGCGGCCCGGCCCGCGAGCGCCCGGGGGGCGTTTTCTGCGATACCGATCCGGGCGGGGAGCAGGAGCGCGAGGCGCAGGAGGTCCGACGCAAGGGTGGTCCAGAATAGGAAGAAGAGGAATCCCATCCACAGGTAGCCCGCGTACGAGACGGCCCGCGCGGCGTCCTCGTGGCCGCTCCGGACGAGGAAGTGGGCGGCGATCGGCGCGCACAGGAAGGCGGCGATCACCGGGAGGACGGCCAGCGACGATCCCCACCCCAGGGAGAAGGCCGCCTTCGCCTTCAGGAAGACGTACGCGTGCGCCGACCCGTAGATCAGCAGGAAGGTGGCGAGAAACAGGCTCAAACGGGTCCCCCGATAAACGAATCGGCCTCCAGTATGAGATAATCGCACGTACGAAAGGTTCCGGGGGAGGCGACGTGCCCACGTACGAATACGAGTGCCCCGACTGCGGGGAGTTCGAGAAGGATCAGCGGATGGCCGATCCGCCGTTGAAAAAGTGCCCCCACTGCGGCAAGCCGGTGAAGCGGCTGGTCGGAGGCGGGGGAGGGTTCGTCCTCAAGGGAGGGAACTGGGTCTCCAAGATGCAATCCGGCGGCGAATCCGCGAAGAAGGCCACCGACCGGTTGATGAAGCAGACCGTGGGCGAGGTGGCCGAGGACATCGCGAAGCATTCCAAGCCCCCCCGGTTCCACTAGTCCAGCGAAACGGAGCGAGACCCTCCCGGGCGGAGCTCGACCAGCTCCCCGTCCGCGAGGAGCCGCCATCCGTCGCCCGCGTCCAGCGGCTGGCTGGCCGCCGTGGCGGCGAAGGCGTCCTCCCGCAGGTGCAGGGTGTAATAGTCCGGGTCCCTGCGGAACCGGCGGAAGGCGAAGAGCCGGTCCGCGGTCGCGATCAGGAGGTTCGCCGCCGAGTACTCCCCGACGAGTTCCCGGTCGGAAAGCATCCCCCGGAGGGCATCCGCGAGCGCTTCGAACGTGCGGTCCTTCCACCGTTCGGCGAGTCGTTCGAGAAAGACCAGCGTGTCGCTGACTTTCCGCGCGTCCCCCTCCGCCCCCACTTTCCCGTAGAACGTGCCGTTGTGGGCCAGGGCCACCCCCGAGGCGAGGAACGGGTGGGAGTTGCCCGCGTGCACCGTGTCCGGGTTCGACGCGAACCGGACGTGGCCGATGAACCGGTCGGTGCGGACGCGCTGCTGCGCGAGGAGCGGGTCGGAGGCGGCCGGCTTCCCGCTGCGCACCACGCGGATCTCGTTCCCGTCGCGCCAGGCGATCCCCCAGCCGTCCGGGTGGTTCCCGCCGTCGCGCTTCTTCCACCGGGCGACGAGGTTCCCCGACGCGCAGAACCGGGCGAGGGCGTCGAGGTACGGCGAAACGTCCCGCGCCTCCGCGGATGCGAACCCCACCATGCGGCACATGCTCCTATGATATCCGATGAACTGTCCCGGTTGCCAAATTGGTCGAGACGTTGCACCGGTATGCGCTGGCGCGGAGTGACGTAGCGGGGGGTTCCTCGCAGGGGGCGTATGGAGCGAGGCAGAGCTTGCGTCGAGCGGAATCCGCAGTGAGCGGGCGAAGGTCGCGAACGTCCCCGAGAGGAAGCCCCCCGCGAGGAACGAAGCGTCAGCGCACCTACCGCAGCGTGCGGAGGTATGCGACGACGAGCCAGCGTTCCTTGACGGTGAGGTCGGAGCGGAAGGGGGGCATGCCGCCCCGTCCGTGGGTGATCACGGCGAACAGGTCGCCGTCGGGGTGGTGCGCTCCGTGTCCGGATGCCGATATGTCGGCGGGGGTCGGCACGAACTTTTTCGCCACCGGGCCGTCCCCCTTGCCCGACTCCCCGTGGCACGGGGCGCAGTAGATGCCGTATAGCTCCTTCCCCGTGACCAGCGAAAAGTCGGTGACCTTGTCGGGATTTTGGAGCGCAGCGGCCTCCGGGGTCCCCGGCTTCGGGGTGTGCTCCAGCCCTTTCGTGGGGACGGATCCCGCCGGCGGAAGCCG
The DNA here is from genome assembly GCA_016234845.1 of Deltaproteobacteria bacterium. NCBI lineage: Bacteria > Pseudomonadati > Myxococcota > Myxococcia > Deltaproteobacteria bacterium. The sequence goes on from JACRNP010000026.1 coordinate 5,692, forward strand.
CACCGGCTCCTCCTGCGGACGGTACGCCGGGTTGTCGTACATGTTCCGGTCGAGTTTCTCGCACCCCGCGAAGGACCCCATGGCGGCGGCGAGGACGGCCGCGATCGCGAGGATCCGGGCGATTGCCGTCCTTCTCACAGCTCCCCCTCCTCGGCGCGAACGTCGGTTCCGCCGGCTCCCCGCATCGCCTCGATCGCGCGTCGGGCCTGGTCCTCCCCCTCGACCCGGGCGCAGAGGGCGATCCTGCCGTCGTGGATCCGCGGGTCGTGGACCACCTTCGGCGGGAACCGCAGCAGCCGCATCTCCCGGCCGCCCCCGAAAAGCGTCGCCAGCAGGGCTCCCAGCATCGCCACCTCGTACGTGACGATGAGCGTCGGGGGGACGGAGACGATCGTCTTGCCGCCGGTGACCAGCGGGTAGAGCAGGTAGGTGGCGAGGCAAAGCCCCAGCCCCGCCGCCGCGCCCGCGAACCAGCCCGCGAGGACGATCCGCGGGAACCGCACCGGCTCGGGGTCGGTCGTCACCGCGCCGTCCGGCAGGGGGACCGCGGAGAGGGTGGTGACGCTCCCCGCCGGCAGGGATAGCCCGGCGAGCGCCCGGCTCCCTTTTGCAGCGCTCTCCACGCCCTCGAACAATCCTACGACGATCGTGCTCATCCGCGGGCCTCCCCTTCCCCCTCGACCTGCGCGATCGTCTCCACCGTCGCGCCGCCGATGGCGCGGTCGGTGGTGTGGAAGAGGCGTTCCTTGATGTCGCTGATCGCCATGATGGGGAAGAATTTCGCGAAGAGCATGTAGAGCAGCGCGAACATCGCCGCCGCGCCCGCCATCACGGAGAACTCGACCCAGGTGGGGAAGTAGTTCGCCCAGACGAACGGGTCGTTCCGCCGGGCCAGCGACGGGACGACGATCAGGAGGCGCTCGGCGTACATCCCGATCACGATGCTGCACGCGGGAACGAGGATCAGGGAGACCGAGCGGCGGACCCGCCGAAGACACAGCATCGGGAACGGGATGGCGAAATTGCAGATCACCATCGTCAGGAACAGCGGCAGGTAATGGCCTCCGTACGAGGCGAACACCTCCCACTCCTCGGGGTTCCGGTTGTACCAGACGGTGAGGAACTCGGTGAAGTAGAAGTAGCCCCACAGCAGCGTCATGGTGCAAAGCAGCTTGCCCAGGTTGTCGAAGTGAAGCGGCGTGAGGACGTCCTCCAGCCGGAACGCCTTCCGCAGGATGGCCATCACGATGACGACGCCGGCGATCCCCGAGAAGATGGCGCCCACGACGAAGTAGGGGGCGAAGATCGTGCTGTGCCACCCGGGGGTCTTCGCCATGGCGAAGTCCCAGCTCACGATGGAGTGGACCGACACGGCGATCGGAATGATGAGGATGGCGAAGAGCGTCGAGGCGACGTGGTACCGCCGCCACTGGGCGTGCGTCCCGCGGAAGCCCAGCGACAGCGCGGAGTAGAACTTCCGGCGCCACCCGGCGGACTTGTCCCGCAGGAGCGCCAGGTCGGGGATCATCCCGACGTAGAGGAAGGTGAGGCTCCCCAGGAGGTACGTGGTGATCGCCATCGCGTCCCACATCAGCGGAGACCGCATGTTCGGCCACAGTTCCCGGGTGCTCGGGTACGGGAGCGCGTAGTAGACCCGCCAGTTCCGCCCGAGGTGGAGGATGGGGATGATGCCGCCCACCATCAGGGTGAAGGCGGTCATCGCCTCCGCCCCGCGCAGCACGGGAGCCCGCCAGGTGGCGTGGGTCAGCCGAAGGATGGCCGAAATGAGCGTGCCGGAGTGGGAAAGGCCGATCCAGAACACGAGGCTCGCCTCGTACAGCCCCCAGAACACGGGCTTGTTGTACCCGGTGACGCCCATTCCCTTCAGGGCCATGTAGAGGAAGATCACCACGCCCCACAGGAGGACCGCTCCGGCGGCGCCCACCCCGAGGTACCACCGCCACGTGGTGACGAGGTTCCCGCGCGACAGCCGCGTGAACAGATCCGCCTCCCGCGCGCGGGCCAGGTGATCGCCGCCCGCCGCGCCCGGAGAGCCGCTCATCGCCCCGCCCCTTTCTGGCGCTTCAGGTAGACCACCCGCGGTTCGGTTCCGAGGTGCTCCATGAGGCGGAACCTCCGCGGGTCCTTCAGCTTCCGCGTGATTTCGCTGTGGGGATCGGCCAGGTCGCCGAAGAGGAGCGCGCCGGGAGGGCACGTCTGGACGCACGCCGGGACGACCTCGCCGTCGCGGACGTCGCGGCCCTCCTCGGCCGCCGTCTCCTTGGCGCGCCGGATCCGCTGGATGCAGAAGGTGCACTTCTCCATCACGCCGCGCGACCGGACGGTCAGGTCGGGGGAGAGCTGCTCGTCGAGCGGCTTCTCCCACTTGTAGTCGTACCAGTTGAACACGCGCACGGAGTAGGGGCAGTTGTTCGCGCAGTACCGGGTGCCGATGCACCGGTTGTAGACCATCGCGTTCAGCCCGTCCTCGTTGTGGTACGTGGCGTACACGGGACAGACCAGCTCGCACGGGGCGCGTTCGCACTGCATGCACGGCACCGGCAGGTAGACCGCCTGGGCCTCCGGGAACTCCCCCTCCCAGTACCGGTTCACCCGGATCCAGTGCATGAGCCGGTTCTTCCCAGCTTCCTCCTCGCCGATCACGGGGATGTTGTTCTCCACGCTGCAGGCGACCACGCACGCCCCGCAGCCGGTGCACCGGTCCAGGTCGACCGCCATCGCCCAGGTATGTTTCATCTCTTCACCACCCCAGAACCGGGACGTTCACAGAACTCCCCCAGAATCGGGACATTCTTCGAAATCACGAAACTCGCCGAGATTACATCATGTTCTTCACTTTCCACTGCCCCTCGGGGTGCCCCGAGCGCGCGAGGGTGGTGGAAAGCTTCGTTTTCGCCAGGGAAACCCGCGTCGCCTGCAGCGGGTAGACCCCGGAGGAGACGTCCCGCGCGGCGGGAAGGAGGGAGATCGGGTTCTCCCCCCGCCCGTTCGCGAATTTTCCGTACCGGGTGTGCCCCTGTCCCAGCGGCATCGCGGCGACGCCCGGGGCGATCCCCGGGTGGATCACCACGTGGGCCGCGATCTTTCCCGATGGGGACGCCACCGTAACGCCGTCGCCTTCGCCGACCCCGAGCCCCTCCGCCGTCTTCGGGTGGAGCTCCACCCAGTTGCGCCATACGGCGGTCGAGATCGGGTCGGGCATCTCCTGCAGCCACGGGAGGTTCGCTCCCCGGCCGTCGTAGAGGGCGACGGAAGGGTAGAGGTGGAGCGAGAGGGGGAACGCCTTCGGGTCGCCGTCGAACGCCGGCTCCGACGCCCCGGGGATCGACGGGGAACCCGCATTCGACGCGGGACGGGATCCGCCGGCATCGCCGAAGATCCCTCCCCGCTGCAGCGATTTCTCCATCGCTCCTCCGGGTCCGCCGTACGCCTTGTCGAGGCACTCCCGGAACGAACCCCACGGCAGCGCCTTCGCCGGCTCGCCGCCCATCTCCTTCGCGGCGGCGATCAGCACGTCCGGCATCGACCGGGTGTCCCGGAACGGCTCCACCACCGGTTGGGAAAGGGTGACCGCCCCGGTGTGTCCGACCGGGGCGATGTCGTCCCCCCACGACTCGAGCGCGGTGGGAACGGGAAGAACGAGGTCCGCCAGGGACGACGTTTCGTCGAGGAAGGAGGCGAACGCGACAACGAAAGGCACCTTCGACAGCGCATCGCCGAATTTCAGGGACTGCGGCAACGTGAACGCCGGGTTGGTCGCCCCCGAGAGGACCGCCATCCGGAAACTTCCGGCGCGCATCCTTTCGACCGCCCCGTGCACCGCCGCGAATCCGCTTTCCGCCGGGGGTGCGAGGAGGGCGCCTTCCGCTCCGTACTTCGCGAACGGCGACGACGATGTCGTGGGCGTGCACCCCGCTGGTTTTTTCCACGGCCTCCGGCGAAAACGCCGACAGCTCCGCCTGGAGGCGTACGGCGGCCGCCGCCTGCGGTGTGAGCCGGTCCCGGACCATCACGTGGGCGATCCCGAGCGCCACGTACCCCTCCGTGCCCGGGGCGCAAGGAAGGAACAGGTCCGCGGAAGCGGCGGTCATCGACAGGCGCGGCCCGAAGTGGACGAATTTCCCGCGGATCGTCTCCCGGGCGCCGCGCATCCGCCCGTACGCTTCGGCGTAGTGCACGGGGGAAATTCCCGTCTCCAGGAAATCGCCGGAGAAGGAGAGCAGGTACCGGGCGTTGGCCAGGTCGTGCTCCGGCAGGTCGCGCACGCCGTAGACCGCCTCGTGGGCCGACAGCATCGCGTCCGCGCCGAAGGGGCTCCAGGCGACGCGGTGCGGCGACCCGAACGCCTTCATGAACCGGCCGGCGATGAGTCCCGCGTGTCCCCGCAGCGGCTCCGAGAGCATCAGGAGCGACGCCGGCGCCTCCGCCTTCACTTTCGCAAGCTGCGTCAGCAGCAGGGAGAGCGCCTCTTCCCACGAGACCGGCTTGTACGATCCGGAGCCGCGCGCCCCCGATAGCTTCATCGGCGTCCCCAGCCGCTCCGGGTGGTAGAGCGCCTGCAGCGCCGCCTGCCCGCGGGCGCACAGCTTCCCGCGGTTGACCGGGTGGAGCGGGTTTCCCTCGATCTTCTTCGCCCGCCCTTCCGAGACGCGAACGACGATCCCGCACCCCGCGGGGCACTGGCCGCACACGGAGGCGTACCAGAGCGCCTCCCCGAGGACGTGGTTCTCGGGCGGGATGACGAACGGGACGAGCTTCCGCTGGACCTTCTCGCATCCCCCGAAGAGGGTCGCGAAAGCCGTCGCCCCGCCGATTTTCAGGAACTGCCGTCGATCGAGCATCCGCTCCCCGCGATCAGTAGTGGCACTTCCAGCAGTCGATGGTGACCTTCCTCTTCCGGTGGCACTCCATGCACATCCCCATGCCGAACTCGAGCTTCTGTTCCGCCGTCCCCGCCTGGTCCATCCCCGGGTGGCAGGCGAGGCAAGCGATCCCCGCGTTCACCATGTTCTTGTGCGGAAAATACACGTGGTTGGGGAGGTCGATCACCTTGTTCCAGGGGATCGGCTTCCCCTCCTTCCAGTACTGCGCGATCTTCTTCACCTCGGGCTTGTCGGCCGCGATCGTCCGGTGGCACATCATGCATTTCTCCACGGACGGGATGTTCGCGTATTGCGACTTGTTCGTGGAGGAGTGGCAGAACCGGCAATTCAGATTGTAGCCGGTGACGTGGACCTTGTGGCTGAAGGCGATCGGCTGGGGGACTGCTTCCGCGACGGCAGACCCGGCGAGGGGGAAACCCCCGGAAAAAAGAAGCGCGAGGAAAACGATCGGAAGGACGAGCGCGGCTCTATTGCGCCTTCGTTCCATCGGTCCTCTTCACGGTGATGCGGGGATGGTCGCCGATCCTGTCCTATAGATTCGATTTTATCGCAGTCGATGCGCGGAAAAGAACATTATTCCTTAAGCCGTCCTCCCGGCGAGGATCCGGTCCCCCACTTCCGCGCAAAGCACCCCGAACGGCAGGTACCCCGCGTACCCGAGGACCGGCAACTCGAAACCGTGCAGGGCGTCGACGTACGGGATGGCGTATGCCCATTTCGCCTGGCTCCCGAAGTTCCACATCTCCCAGAAGAGTCCGCACGCAAGCGACGCCAGCGACGACGCGACGACCGGGCGCCAGTCGCCGACGGCGATCCCGGCGAGAGCGTGCGCCTCCCCCCGGAGCGCGGCGAGCGAGATGAAGAGCAGGGGGGGGGCGACCCAGGCCAGCGGGAACGCGTCATCGGGGACGATCCCGACGGCGGCGAGTCCGGAGCACGAGAGGAGGAGGGCGGCTCCGGCGGCCGCGCGGGGGTATGCCGGACGGATGGGACGCCAGTGTCGGAACGCGCCTTCGATCCGGGGATACGAAAGCAGCAGTTCCCGGGTCGACAGGACCGCCGGGAGGACCGTGGAGAAAGGGAGGGTGGCGAACAGGAAATATTCCATCGCGCCGAACTCCGCGGTGCCGACGTAATACCAGTTCCCGATGAACCGGTTGAGATATTCGAAGCTCCACCAGAACGCGGCGCTGGCCGGGAACAGGAGAAGGAACCGGCGGGTCCGGGAGAGGAGCAGGCACGTCCCGGTCCTCCGGTGCGCGTGGGCGTTGACGACGGCGATGTAGCAGAGCCAGAGGGGCGTGAACGTGTGCGCCTGGAGCCCCCCCATCCACGGGAACCGGCTCCAGGCGAGGAGCCAGGACGCGGCCCCCGCGATCCATCCCGCCCACCCCCACCACGGGAACGGGCGGGGGATTTCCGTGGCGCTTCCCGGAATGCGGAAGGTGAGTAGGCGGTGAAGGATGGGAGCCGTCGCCCCGAGGACGAACAGCGTAAGACCGATGAACACCGGAAGGGAGAACGGAGGGTGGGGCGCCGGGGACGACATCGCCGGGGGAAAGCGCAGGTACGTCCCGAGCGGCCTGCCGGCCGCCGCCGCGCCCAGAAGCGGAAGGAGGACCACCGCGGCCGCCACGGAGAGGAGGCGGAGGAACCCTCCGTTGCCGCGGTCTACCGCAGGCACACTTTCGCGGCCGGGATGGCGCACAGGAACGAGAACGTCTCGGCCCCCGCGTTGACGAAGGCGTGCTCCTCGTCGGGCGGCACGAATACGTAGCTACCCGGGCCGACTTCCGTCTCCCCGCCCTTCCGCCTCACCTTCCCTTTCCCGGAGAGAACGAACACCTCGTGCTCCCAGGAGTGGGCGTGGAACGGGGTGTGCCCTCCCGGCGCCACCTCGAAGTGGCGCGTCGTGAAGTTCGGGGCGCCGACGTTGTCGCCCATCAGTACCCGGATCGTGACGCCCCCGGCCCCCGCTTCCGTTACCGCCTTCCCCTCGACGTCCCGATCCGTCCATCATTGTACGAGATTCTTGCACTTCTCGATGTTCACCACGTGCACTTCCCGCATGTCCGCGAAAAAGGCCTTCTCCGCGGCGCTCATCTCCGCGGGCGGGATCTCGTCGATCTTCCGGACGACCCACGCCTGCCCCTTGATCAGGAGCGCGACCTGCTCGGGCTCGGTCGGCAGGGCGATCACCTTGTCCGCGAACGCTCCGACGTTCTTCGTGGGGGCGGCGCCCCGCGCCTGGATCAGCCCGAACAGCCCGGCGCAGAATTTTCCCTCGTCGTTGCGGAAGAGGGTGAACAGCTCCTTCTTCCCCATGTCCCCGGCGCGGTCCGCCATCGCGTCGAGGCACTTCACTCCCGCCCGCTCCGCCTCCAGCAGCTCCTGCATCCGGTCGACCAGCGTCATCGCGTTCCCCCTTCCGCCGCCTGGTTGAGCTCCGCGAGGAGCTGCTTCTCGCTCACATTATGCATCATCGCGCTCTGCTTGACCGACTCGGTCGCCTGCCCGGGGCAGGAAAAGCACCCGTCGCCGTAATATTTCCGGAACACCTTTTCGGTCTCCGGGTACGCGGACAGGATCTCTCCCAGGATGTGGTCGGTCCCGATCGTCTCGCCGCGGGCGAGCGCCCCCGGTTTCGTCTTCTTGGCCGCCGCGGGCTTCGCGGCGGCCGGCGCCGCCTTCGCCGGGGCGGGGGAGACGGCGGCGTTCAACTCCGCGACCATGTATTCGAGCTCCACGTTGTGCCGTTCGCACGCCATCCGCAGGGTGATCGGGAGCTGCTTCACCTGCTCCCGGTGCTCCGGGTTCCCGAGGGAGGAAAATCCGTGCCCGACGAAAACCTCCACCGTGTCCGGCCACCGGGCGAGGATCTCGCCCACCCGCATGTCCGGGTCGATCTTCGGCGGCGCCGGAGGCGCGGTCCCGGCCTTGTCGTTCGTAGCGCCGGAAGCGGCAGAGACGGGAACGGCTTCCGGTGCGGAGGAGGATTCCTCCGCCGGTTCCTCCTTTTCCTCTTCCGTCTTCGGCTCGATCAGCATCGTCGCCCCGAGGTTGACGGCGAACATCCCCGCGGAGATCACCGACAGGGCCGCGAAGAGCACGAACCCCATGGACGGCCGCTCGGGGGCCGTGGCCACCATCCCGATCAGCCCGAGGTTCGCCGCGTAGAAGTGCGCGGGCACCCAGGAAGGCCAGCGCAGCGTCCGCCCGTTGAACCGCGGCAGGATGAAGTACCCCACCCCGTAGATCATCATCGACATGAAGCCGAGCAGGTTGAAGTGGACGTGGGCGAACTTCACCCGCCCCGCTGTATCCGTCCCGCCCATCCAGATCCCGAGAACGGCGGCCAGGAAGAAGTAGACGAGCGACGC
>JACRNP010000027.1 GCA_016234845.1 Deltaproteobacteria bacterium
GAGATCGGAAGGGCGCTCGCCTGCGAGCCGCGCCTGCTGCTCCTCGACGAGCCCGCCGCCGGGCTCAACATGCGGGAAACGAAGGAGATGGGGGACCTGATCGCGAAGATCCGCGACCGGGGGGTGACGGTCCTGCTCGTGGAGCACGACATGGCGCTGGTCATGCGGATCTCCGACGAGATCGTGGTCTTGAGCTACGGGCAGAAGATCGCCGAGGACAAGCCGCTCGGGATCCAGAAGAACGCGGAAGTGATCCGGGTGTACCTCGGGGACGACAAGTGCTGAGGATCAAGAACCTCGAGTCGGGGTACGGCCGGCTGAAGGTGCTCAAGAAAGTGACGATGCACATCCGCGCCGGCGAGATCGTCACCATCATCGGGGCGAACGGGGCGGGAAAGTCCAGCCTCCTCCGGACGGTGTCGGGGCTGATCGGGGCCCGGTCCGGCGAGATCCAGTTCGACGCGGCGGAGATCGCGAACCTCCCGCCGGAGGAGATCGTCTTCCGGGGCTGCTCCCTCGTGCCCGAGGGGCGGCAGGTCTTCGGGCCGATGACCGTCCGGGAGAACCTCCTCCTGGGCGCCTACCCGCAGTTCCGGCGGAAGCGGCCCCGGGAGATCCGGGACGACCTGGAACGGGTGAACTCGATCTTCCCCCGCCTCAAGGAGCGCGAGCGCCTGCTCGCCGGGACGCTGTCGGGCGGGGAGCAGCAGATGCTCGCCATCGCGCGGGCGCTCATGGCACGCCCGAAGCTCGTGATGATGGACGAGCCGTCGATGGGGCTCGCCCCGCTCGTGATCCGGGACATCTTCGCGATCGTCACGCGGCTTCGCGACGAGGGGAGCACGGTGCTGCTGGTGGAACAGAACGCGAAGGCGGCGCTGGCCATCGCGGATCGCGGATACGTCCTCGAAACCGGTAGAATCATCATGGAGGGTTCGGCGGAGGATATGCTCTCGAACCGCGAGGTGCAGCGGGCCTACCTCGGCCGGGACCTGGACGCCGAAGGCGAGATGTGACGGATCGGAGGGGAAAATGTACTGGGAACCCGACAAGGAGTGCATGGACCGCGAGGAGCTCGATCAGCTCCGGATCGAGCGGCTCCAGTCGACGCTGAACCGCGTCTACGCCCACGTCCCGTTCTACCGGAAGAAGTTCGACGCGATGGGGATCTCCCCCGAGGACATCGGGTCGCTCTCCGACATCTCCCGTCTGCCGTTCACGACGAAGGACGACGTGCGGGCGAACTACCCGTACGGGCTGTTCGCGGTCCCGCTGCGGGAGGTCGTCCGCATCCACGCCTCCTCGGGGACCACGGGGACGTCGGCCGTGGTCGGGTACACCCGCAACGACATCAAGACGTGGAGCAACCTGGTGGCCCGCGTCCTCATCTCCGGCGGGGTGACCAAGGACGACGTGGTGCAGATCTGCTTCGGGTACGGGCTGTTCACCGGGGGATTCGGCCTGCACTACGGCGCCGAGCGGATCGGCGCCTCCGTCATCCCGGCCTCCAGCGGGAACACCGCGCGCCAGATCCAGATCATGAGGGATTTCAAGACGACGGCCCTCGTCTGCACCCCCTCCTACGCGATGCTCGTCGCCAACCGGATCCGGGAGATGGGGATCCCCGTGTCGGCCCTGTCGCTCAAGTACGGACTTTTCGGGGCCGAGCCGTGGTCGGAGGCGATGCGCCGGGAGATCCAGGACGCGCTGGGGATCGTCGCGACCGACAACTACGGCCTGTCCGAGGTGATGGGCCCCGGGGTCTCGGGAGAGTGCACCGAGCGGAAGGGGCTGCACATCCAGGAGGACCATTTCCTGGTCGAGGTGATCGACCCGGAAACGCTCGAGCCGGTCCCCGCGGGGAAGAAGGGGGAGCTCGTGATCACGACGCTCACCAAGGAGGCGTTCCCGATGATCCGGTACCGGACGCGGGACCTGACCCGTCTCGTCCCGGGGCCGTGCCCGTGCGGACGGACCGGGATCCGGATGAGCCGGGTGGCGGGACGCACGGACGACATGCTGATCATCCGCGGGGTGAACGTCTTCCCCTCGCAGATCGAGGCGCTGATCTTCGAGACGGAAGGGGCCGGGTCGCAGTACCAGGTCGTGATCGAACGGAAGGGGGCGCTCGACGAGGTCACGGTGCTGGTGGAGGCCGCCGGCGCGGTGCCGGCGGGAGCGGAACGCCGCGGAATCGCGCCGGAGGAGGCGATCCGGAAGCGGCTGGCGCACGAGCTCGGCATCGCGGTCGACGTGAAGCGGGTCGAGGGGATGTCGCTCGCCCGGTCGGACAGCGGGAAGGCGATCCGCGTGGTCGACAACAGGAAGCTGTGATGGCCACCTTCGCCAAGATACCTGCATTCGAACGCCGTCGCATCCGCTTCGGCTGCGTTCCACTCCCTCACCGTACTCTCAAGTACGCTTCGGTCGTGCGCCTTGCCGACGCGGCGCGCCGTCGTTCTCGGTGCGACGGTCTCTTGTCGAAGCTGACCATCACAGCTTCCCCTGTGATGACCGCGATGATGGTTCCGATATAATGGCGGTCATCCCGTTTCCCGATCGTTGCAGGGAATCCGGGGGTTGAAGGGAGGTGCCGTGGGGATCGGAACCTTGTACGTCGTCGCGACGCCGCTGGGGAACCTCGAGGACATCACGTTCCGGGCGGTGCGGATCCTGCGCGCGGTGCCGCTCATCGCGTGCGAGGACACGCGCCGGACGGTGAAGCTCCTCAACCGGTACGAGATCCGCACGCCGATGACGGTGTTCCACGACTACAACAAGGCGCGCGCCGGCGCGGCGATCCTCCGCCTCCTCAGGGAGGGGGAGAGCGTCGCGCTGGTGTCCGACGCCGGCACGCCGGGCATCTCGGACCCGGGGTACGAGCTGGTCCGAGACGCCGTCTCCGCCGGGATCCCGATCGAGGTGATCCCGAGACCTTCCGCCCTCGTGGCCGCTCTCGTGATCTCGCGCCTGCCCACCGACCACTTCGTGTTCGAGGGGTTCCTCCCCAACCGAAAGGAGCGCCGCCGCAAGGCGCTGCACGCGCTGTCCGGCGAGACCCGGACGATGATCTTCTACGAATCCCC
>JACRNP010000028.1 GCA_016234845.1 Deltaproteobacteria bacterium
ATGTTGATGGACACGTCCTTCGGCGTCAGCTTCTGCAGCTCCTTCTTCAGGTTCTCGATCTCCGCGCCCTTCTTCCCGATGACGATCCCGGGACGCGCGGTGGCGATCAGGATGTTGACGCGGTTGCTGCGGCGCTCGATCTCGATGGAGGAGACACCCGCGTGGTTCAGGCGGTTCTTGACGTACGCCCGGATCTTAAGGTCCTCCTGGAGCTGCGACGCGTAATCCTTCTCGGAGTACCAGCGGGAACGCCAGCTCTTGATGATCCCCAGCCGAAAACCGTACGGGTGTGTCTTCTGTCCCAAGATCCGCCTCCTGTCAGGCTTCGTCGACCACGATGGTGATGTGACTGGTACGCCGCTTGTATTTGTGCGCCCGGCCCATCGGGGCGGGACGGAACCGCTTCTGGGAGGCGCCGACGTTCACGAAGGCGCTCTTGACGTACAGGGTGTCCGTGTCGATGACGCCGGTCTGCCCCGCGTTGGCGATCGCGGAGTCGAGGACCTTCTTCACCGTCGCCGCGGAAGCCTTCTTCGCGAGCGACAGGATCGTCCGCGCGTCGGAGATCTTCTTCCCGCGGATCAGGTCCACCACGAGTCGCGCCTTCCTCGGGGAGATGCGCATGAACTTCGCCGTTGCGGTCGCTTCCATCTCCTGCTCCCCCTCCTTACTTCTTCACCTTGGCCTTGCGGTCGCCCGAATGGCCGTGGAATGTGCGCGTGGGGGAGAACTCCCCGAGCTTGTGCCCCACCATGTTCTCCGTGACGAAGACGGGCATGAACTTCCGCCCGTTGTGGACGGCGAACGTGTACCCGACCATCTCGGGAGTGATGGTCGACCGCCTCGACCAGGTCTTGATGACCTTCTTGTCCCCCGTCTCGACCGCCTTCCGCATCTTCCGCGCGAGGCCTTCCTCGACGTACGGTCCCTTCTTTACCGATCTACCCACGGAATAACCCCTTTTCCGTTATTTGCCGCGCCGCTTGACGATGTACTTGTCCGTCGCGGGGTTCTTGCGCGTCCGGTACCCCTTCGTGGGCTTCCCCCACGGCGTGCAGGGGTGCCGTCCTCCGGAGGACCGCCCTTCTCCTCCGCCCAGCGGGTGGTCCACCGGGTTCATCGCGACGCCCCGGACGGTCGGCCGGACCCCTTTCCAGCGGCTGCGCCCGGCCTTCCCCAGGGAAACCTTCTCGTGGTCCAGGTTCCCCACCTGGCCCACGGTCGCCATGCACTCCATGAAGACGAGCCGGACTTCTCCGGACGCGAGCCGCAGGTGCGCGTACTGACCTTCCTTGGCGAGGATCTGGGCGACGGCGCCGGCCGAGCGGGCGAGCTGCCCTCCCTTTCCGACCTTCAGCTCGATGTTGTGGATCAGCGTCCCCACGGGAATGTTCCGGATCGGAAGGGCGTTCCCCGGCTTGATGTCCGCGCCGGGACCCGCCATCACCGTGTCGCCGACGGACAGCCCGGTCGGGGCCAGGATGTACCGTTTCTCCCCGTCGACGTAGGAGAGGAGCGCGATCCGGGCCGACCGGTTCGGGTCGTATTCCAGGGCCGCCACTTTCGCGGGCACCTCCGTCTTGTTCCGCTTGAAGTCGATGATCCGGTACTTCCGCTTGTGCCCGCCGCCGCGGTGCCATACCGTGGTCTCACCGAGGTTGTTCCTGCCTCCGCTCGAGGAGAGGCTCTCCGTCAGCGCCCGCTCCGGCTTCTTGTCCGTCAGGTCCTCGGTCGAGAGGACCGTCATGCCCCTCCGCCCGGGGGAGGTCGGCTTGTACTTGCGGATGCCCATCGCGGTAGCTCCTTTAGACCCCTTCGAAGAATTCGATCTTGTCGCCGTCCTTCAGGGTGACGACGGCCTTCTTCCAGCCCGGCCGCAGGCCGACCGTGCGGCCGCGGCGCTTGACCTTGCCGGCGACGTTCATGGTCCGCACGTCGACGACCTTGACCTTGAAATGCTTCTCCACCGCCTGCCGGACCTCGTGCTTATTGGCCCTGGAGTCGACGGCGAAGAGGACCGAGTTCGAGGTTCCCTTGAGCAGGGTCGCTTTCTCCGTGATCAGGGGCCGCTTGATGACGTCGGAGAGGTTCATTTCCCGAACACCTCGCTGATTTTCTCGAGAGCCGGGCGGGTCAGCACCAGCTGATCGTAGGAGAGGACGTCGTAGACGTTCAGCGCGTGCACCGGAAGCGTCTTGAACCCCTTCAGGTTCCGCAGGCCGAGCGCGAGGTTCTCCGGCGCGGAGTCGACGACGATCAGCGCATCGGTGATCCCCAGCGCGGCGGCCACCTTCAGGAATTCCTTCGTCTTCGGCGCCGGCAGCGACAGGTCGTCCACGAGGATCAGCTTGTTCTCCTGCGCCCGGGCGCTCAGGGCGCACCGGAGGGCCGCCCTCATCTCCTTGCGGTTCACCTTCATGTCGTACTTGCGCGGGTGAGGGCCTAACACCGTTCCGCCTCCGCGCATCAGCGGTGATCGGCTGGTTCCCTGCCGCGCGCGGCCGGTGCCCTTCTGGCGGAACGGCTTCTTCCCGCCTCCGGCCACGTCGCTGCGGGTCTTCGTCTCGTGGGTGCCGGCGCGCCGTGCGGCGAGCTGGGCGGTCACGACGTGGTGCAGGAGGTGCTTTTTCACCTCCGCGCCGAAGATGGCGTCGGGCAGCTCCGCGGTGCCGGCGGCCTTCCGCTCCCTGTTCACGATCTCTACGGTCGCCATGTCGTCCCCCTAGTTGCTCTTCTTCACGGCGCGGCGCACGAAGACCAGGCTGTTCTTCGCCCCCGGGACCGCTCCCCGGACGAGCAGGAGGTTCTTCTCCGGCTGCACCCCGACGACGCGAAGGTTCAGGATCGTCACCCGCTCGTTTCCGGAGTGCCCCGCCATCTTCATGTTCTTGATGACCCGGGACGGATACGCGGATGCCCCGATGGACCCCGGGGCCCTGTGGAACATGGATCCGTGCGTCGCCCGTCCCCCCTTGAAGTTCCACCGCTTGATGACCCCGGTGAATCCCCGCCCCTTGGTGTGCCCGGTGACGTCGACCACGTCGCCTTCCTTGAAGATGTCCACCTTGATCTCGGATCCGACGTCCAGGGGGTCGCTCCCCTCGAGCCGGATCTCCTGGAGCGCCCGGAAGGATCCCTTGCCGGCCTTCTGGAAATGGCCCAGCATCGGTTTCCCCGCGCGGTACGCCTTCATCTGCTCGAACCCGATCTGGACGGCGTCGTACCCGTCGGTCCGGGCGGTCTTCCGCTGGATCACGGTGCACGGCCCGGCCTCGATCACGGTGACGGGGATGACTTTCCCCTCCGTGTCGAACACCTGGGTCATGCCCAGCTTCTTTCCCAATATTCCGGTCGTCATGGTTCGCACCCGCTTCCGTTCTCGGTCGTTTTCTTCTTTCCGGCTACAGCTTGATCTCGACTTCCACTCCCGCGGGAAGGTCGAGCTTCATCAGCGCGTCGATGGTCGCCCCGGGAGGCTCGTGGATGTCGAGAAGCCGCTTGTGCGTGCGGATCTCGAACTGCTCGCGGCTCTTCTTGTCGACGTGGGGGGACCGGTTCACCGTGAACCGCTCGATCTGGGTCGGCAGGGGGATCGGCCCCGCGACCTTGGCGCCCGTCTGCCGGGCCTTCTCCACGATCTCCCCGGTCGCCTTGTCCAGCAGCTTGTGGTCGAAGGCCTTCAGCCGGATCCGGATCTTCTGATGCTCGATGGCCACGTCGATACCCCCCTGGTTTCCCTTGCCTATTCCACGATTTCCGCGACGACTCCGGCGCCCACGGTGCGGCCGCCCTCGCGGATCGCGAACCGCAGCTCCTTCTCCATCGCCACCGGGGTGATCAGCTCCACCGACATCTGGATGTTGTCCCCCGGCATCA
>JACRNP010000029.1 GCA_016234845.1 Deltaproteobacteria bacterium
GTGGCGTACAGCAAGAGCGAGGCGAAGATCACGGTAGTGAAGGTCCCCGACAAGCCTGGGATCGCCGCGAAGATCTTCAAGCCGCTGTCCGAGGCGAACGTCGTGGTCGACGTCATCGTCCAGAACGTGTCGGTCACCGGGTTCACCGACCTGACCTTCACGGTCGGCCGCACCGACTACAAGAAGGCGATGAAGATCACGGAAAAGGTGGCCCGGGAGGTCGGTGCGGAAAAGGTCGTCGGCGACGACAAGATCGCCAAGGTGTCCATCGTCGGGATGGCGATGCGTTCCCATTCGGGAGTCGCCACCAAGGTGTTCGAGACGCTGGCGGGCGACGGGATCAACATCCTCGGGATCACCACTTCCGAGATCAAGATCTCCGTTCTGATCGAGGAGAAGTACACGGAGCTCGCGGTCCGCGTGCTCCACGGAGCGTTCGAGCTGGGGAAACCGGCCTGAAAGCGCCGCATCTATAAAGGGAAACGGAAAGCCACCGGGGAGCCAAATGAAAAAGGTGCAGCTGTACGACACGACGCTACGGGACGGGACGCAGTCGCAGGAGGTGTCCCTGTCGGTCCTCGACAAGCTGAAGGTCGCCGAGAAGCTCGACGAGTTCGGCATCCACTACATCGAGGGCGGGTACCCCGGCAGCAATCCCAAGGACAAGGAGTTCTTCGAGCTTGCCCGGAAGATCCGGTGGAAGAACTCGGTCATGTGCGCGTTCGGGATGACCCGGCGGGTCGGCAAGAAGGTGGAAGAGGATTCGATGATCCGGGTGATCCTCGCCGCCGGCACCCCGGTGGTCACGGTGGTGGGAAAATCGTGGGACTTCCACGTGATCGAGGCGCTCCGCACGACGCTCGACGAGAACCTCCACGCGGTGAAGGAGACGATCGCGTACCTGAAGCGCCACGCGGGGACGGTGTTCTTCGACGCGGAGCACTTCTTCGACGGGTACAAGAACAACCCGAAATACACGATGAAGGTGCTGTCGGCGGCGGCCGACGCGGGCGCCGACTGCCTGGTGCTGTGCGACACCAACGGCGGATCGATGCCTTCGGAGGTGGCGCAGATCGTCCGGGAGGTGCGCAAGGCGACCCGGATCCCGATCGGTATCCACACGCACAACGACGGCGAGATGGCGGTCGCCAACACCCTGGCGGCGGTGGAGCAGGGGGCCACCCAGGTGCAGGGGACGATCAACGGGTACGGCGAGCGGTGCGGGAACGCGAACCTTTGCTCGATCATCCCGGCGCTCCAGCTCAAGATGGGCCAGGAGGTGCTCCCCAAGGGGCAGATGAAGAAGCTCTACACCCTTTCCCGGTTCGTCGCCGAGGCGGCCAACATGAAGCACTGGCTGCACCAGCCGTACGTGGGGGACGCCGCGTTCGCCCACAAGGGCGGGATGCACGTGTCCGCGATCCGCAGGCATCCGAAGACGTACGAGCACCTCGAGCCGGAAGTCGTGGGAAACCGGCGCCATGTGCTGATCTCCGACCTGGCGGGGCGCAGCAACATCCTCTCCAAGATCCAGGAGCGGGGTCTCAAATTCAACACGAAGGACCCCAACACGGAAAAGATCCTGGACGAGATCAAGGAGCTCGAGCACAAGGGATACCAGTTCGAGGGGGCCGACGCCTCCTTCGAGCTCCTCGCGCGAAGGGCGCTCGGCGAGCACGAACCGTTTTTCGAACTGAAAGGGTTCCGGGTGATCGACGAAAAGCGGTCCGAGGGGGAGGCCCCGATCGCCGAGGCCACGATCATGATCGCGGTCGACGGGAAGGTCGAGCACACCGCGGCGCTGGGGAACGGCCCCGTGAACGCCATGGACAACGCCCTGCGGAAGGCGCTCGAGAAGTTCTATCCGGAAGTTTCCGAAGTCCGGCTTCTGGACTACAAGGTCCGCGTCATCCAGCAGACCGGGACCGGCTCCTCGGTACGCGTCTTGATACAGTCCGGGGACAAGGAGTCGAACTGGGGGACCGTCGGCGTCTCGCACAACATCATCGAGGCGTCGTGGCAAGCCCTGGTCGACAGCATCCGGTTCAAGCTCTGGAGGACGCGGCGTGGCCAACCGGGGGAATCCGGGTCGTAGCTGGCTGCTGATTTCCACGATTCTGCTGGTCTGGAATGTCGGGTCCTCCGCCCGGCAGCTCTGGAGTTCCGCTCCATTCCTCAATTCGTCCTCGCCGTATGCGATCGGAGGCATTTCCGGCGGGAATGTGTCTCTGCTCCCCGCATCCGACAACGTCAGCGCCCGATTGGGCCCTCTCTCCTTGCGTCAAAAATATCTCTTAGGAAAACGGATAGATATAAACGTGGCGACTATTGAGGAGATTTCGGAGTTGCCGGGGATCTCCGACGTCGCAGCCAGGGAGCTGGTGGAGGAAAGGAGGCGGATCGGGAGGTTCCGGTCCCCCGAGGAGCTGCTGGCGGTCCGTGGAATCAAGGAGAAACGGCTGAAGAAAATCCTTCCATTTCTGACCGGATTGCCGAATAATTGACCGGTATTGTCTTATAATCGTTCCATAAGAAGGGGGCAAGGATGTTCGAGCGGATCCGAAACGACATCAAGGTCATCTTCGAGCGGGACCCGGCGGCGCGCAGCGTGCTGGAGATCTTCCTCTGCTATCCGGGGTTCCACGCCGTGCGCTTCCACACGCTGGCCCACTGGCTCTGGAAGAAGGACGTGAAGGTCCTCGCCCGCTTCGTTTCCCACATCGGCCGTTCCGTGACCGGGATCGAGATCCACCCGGGAGCGACCATCGGGGAAGGGTTCTTCATCGACCACGGGATGGGGGTGGTGATCGGGGAGACCTCCGAGATCGGCAGGAACGTGACCCTCTACCACGGGGTGACCCTGGGGGGAACGAGCTGGAACAAGGGGAAGCGGCACCCGACCATCGGCGACAACGTGATCGTCGGCGCGGGCGCCTCCATCCTGGGGAACATCCGCATCGGGGAGAATTCGAAGATCGGGTCGGGGTCGGTGGTGAACCGGGAGGTCCCGCCGAATTCCACCGTCGTGGGGATTCCGGGCCGGATCGTCTACCGGGAAGGGAACGTCTACAACGATCCCACCGGCGTGGCCGGGACGCCCGATCCGGAGGGAAAGGCGATCCAGTGCCTGACCGAGCAGATCCAGGCGCTGGAGAAGAAGGTGGAGGAACTTTCGAAGGAGCGGGGGGAGGCGAAGGAACGAACGGCGGAGAGGTCGGCGTCGTGAAGATCACCTCGCGGGGAAGGTACGCGGTGATGGCGCTGGTGTCGCTGGCGTCGGCGTCCCGCGGGAACCCGGTTCCGATCCAGGCGATCGCGAAGCGGGAGGCGATCCCGGAGCCTTACCTGCAGCAGTTATTCCTGCGCCTGCGGAAGAAGAACATCGTGAAAAGCGTTCGCGGCCCCGGCGGCGGCTTCATCCTCGCGAGGCACCCGTCCGAGATTACGGTGGGGGAGATCATCCGGACGGCGGAGGGGAAGCCGGCCCGGGTCGGGTGCCGACAGCCCGGGCGCCGGTGCGACATGATCGAGAAGTGCCGCACCCAGGGGATGTGGGACGCGCTCGAGGGGAGGATCGAGGAGTTCCTCGACTCGATGTCGGTGGAGGATTTGTTCGAAGGCAGGGGAGAACCGCGCCAGGGGGTGGGGGCGTGAGGAAGGGCTACTTCGACCACAATGCGACCACCCCGGTCCACCCGGAAGTCGCCGATGCGGTCCAGCCGTTCCTCGGAGAGCTGTTCGGGAACCCGTCGAGCATCCATTGGGCGGGGAGGGACGTCCGCAAGGCGGTGGAGGACGCCCGGGCGGAGATCGCCGCGTTCTACGGCTGCCGTCCGCTGGAGATCGTCCTCACCAGCTCCGGGACCGAGTCCGATAACCTGGCGGTCAAGGGCGTGGCGTACCGCGAGGGGAACGGGGGGAAGCACATCGTCACGTCGGCGGTGGAGCATCCCGCCATCATGAACACGTGCCGATTCCTCGAGACCCGGGGGTACCGCGTGACGTACGTGCCCGTGAACCGGCAGGGGATCGTGGAGCCCGACGCGGTGCGCGCCGCGATCGCGAAGGACACGATCCTCGTGTCGATCATGACGGCCAACAACGAGACCGGGTGCCTGATGCCGATCCGGGAGATCGGAAGGATCGCGCGGGAGGCGGGCGTCCTGATGCACACCGACGCGGTGCAGGCCACCGGCAAGGTCCCGCTCTCCTGGGACGACCTCCCGGTGGACCTCCTCACCTTCTCGGGACACAAGATCAACGGGATCAAGGGGGCGGGGGGGCTGATCGTCCGCAAGGGAGTGGAAATCGCCGCCGCGATCCACGGCGGGCACCAGGAACGCGGGCGCCGCGGGGGGACCGAGAACGTGGTCGGGACCGTGGCGATGGGGAAGGCGTTCTCCATCCTGCGGAGGGAGATGGACGCGGAAGCGGCGGAGGTGCGCCGCCTGCGCGACACGTTCGAGGCGGAGCTCTTCGCCCGGATCCCGGACCTTGTGCTGAACGGTCACCCCACGCTGCGGCTTCCCAACACCGTCAACCTGTCGTTCCGGTTCGTGGAAGGGGAGGCGCTGCTGCTGAACCTCGACATGCTGGGAATCGCCTGCTCCTCCGGCTCCGCGTGCACTTCCGGGTCGCTGGAGGCGTCCCCCATCCTGATGGCGATGGGAGCCGACCCGACCGACGCGCAGGGCGCGCTGCGCTTCTCGCTCGGCCGGGGGAACACGGACGACGACGTGGCGTACGCGGTGGACGCCATCGAACAGGTGGTCGGCAAATTGCGGGCGATGTCCCCGCTGTACCACCCCCGCGAAGCGAGGGCGCGATGAGCAAGCGGCGGATCCTCGCGGCGCTGAGCGGGGGGGTCGACTCCTCGGTGGCGGCGCTGCTCCTGCAACGGGAAGGGTGGGAGGTCGTCGGGGTGTCGATGGACCTCTACGACTATTCGGCGGTCACACGGGACCGGGAGGGGTCGTGCTGCTCGCTCGACGACCTCTACGACGCGCGGCGGGTGTGCGACATCCTCGGAATTCCGTATTACGTCCTGAACCTCCGGGAGGAGTTCCGGCGGGAAGTGATCGACCCGTTCGTCCACGAATACTCCGCCGGGCGGACCCCCAACCCGTGCATCCTCTGCAACGAGCATCTGAAATTCCGCGCGCTCCTGCGGAAGGCGGACGAGCTGGGCGCGGAAGGGGTGGCCACGGGGCACTACGCCGTGATCCGCCGGGAGGCGGACGGTCGCGGCCGCCTGTTCGCGGCCCCGGACGCGTCGAAGGACCAGTCGTACTTCCTCTTCTCCCTCGACAGCGCGCGGCTGGGGAGGATCCGGTTCCCGGTCGGCGAGATGCCGAAGGAGGACGTCCGCCGGCTCGCCCGCGGCGCAGGCCTCCCGGTCTACGAGAAACGGGAGAGCCAGGACATCTGCTTCGTCACCGACGACTCGTACGCGAAGTTCCTCGAGACCAAGGGGATCCGGGAGGATCAGGGGCGGTTCGTGGACCGGGAGGGGAACTTCCTGGGGAACCACAAGGGGGTGCTCCACTACACGGTGGGCCAGCGCAAGGGGCTCGGGATCGCCGCCCGGGAGCCGCTCTTCGTGGTCGCGATCGACGCGGAGCGCAACGAGGTGGTCCTGGGTACGGAGAACGACACGTTTTCCGTCGGGGCCACGGTCGCGTGCCCCACGTTCGTGGCGGGAGCGCCCCCTTCGGCGGAGTTCCGCGCGACGGCGAAGATCCGGTACCGTCACCCCGGGGCGCCGTGCGCGGTCCGCGTCGCCGGGGATCGCGTCGAGGTGCGGTTCGACGTCCCGCAACGCAGCGTGACCCCGGGCCAGGCGCTGGTCCTCTACGAGGGAAACGAGGTGCTGGGAGGCGGCTGGATCGAATGCGCGGACGCCTCGCGGTCGTAACCGTCGGCTGCAAGGCGAATTTCGCCGACTCCGCGGGAATCGTGGCGCGAGCCGCCCGCGCCGGGTTCCACGTCGTCCCCCAAGGGGAGCCGGCCGACGTCCTGGTCGTCAACAGCTGCACCGTCACCCACAAGGCGGACCGCGATTCGCGCGCGCTGGCGCGGCGGCTCCGGCGCGAGAATCCGGGCGCCGTACTCGTCATGACCGGATGCTACGCCGAAGTCTCCCCCGCGGCCCGGGGCTCCCTCCCGGAGGTCGATCACTGGATCGGGATCGGCGACCCCGAGGCGCTCTCCGGAATCCTCCGTTCGATCGCGGGCGTGCAGGCTCCGGTCGGCGAGGAACCGACCGAGCACGCGGCGGGGAAGCTGCTGGGGCGGACCCGGACGTTCCTGAAGGTCCAGGACGGGTGCGACGCGCACTGCGCCTACTGCGTGGTTCCGGCGGCCCGCGGGAGAAGCCAGTCGGTCCCGTTGAAGGATATCGTGGAGCGCGCGGTCCGCGCCGAGTCGGAGGGTGCGCGGGAGCTGGTGCTGACCGGGATCCACGTCGGACGGTACGGCCACGACCGGGGAGAGCGGGAAGGGCTTGCGGGGCTGCTCCGGGCGCTGCTTTCGGCGACGACGGCGTGCCGGTTCCGGCTGGGATCGGTGGAGCCGGAGGAGGCGACGTCGACCCTGGCCGGGCTGCTGGCGGAAGGCGGCCGGATCTGTCCCCACCTGCACGTTCCGCTGCAGAGCGGTTCCGACCGCGTGCTCCGGCGGATGCGCCGGCCGTATACCGCCGGCCGATATCGTGAGAGACTGCACATGCTCTCGTCGGCCGTTCCGGGTTTGCGACTCGGGGCCGACGTGATCGCGGGATTCCCGGGCGAGACGGACGTCGATTTCGGGGAAACGGTGGAGCTGCTCCGCGGCTCTCCCCTGAGCTACCTCCACGCGTTCAGCTACTCCTCCCGCGCCGGCACCGAGAGCGCGGGGTGGGCGGACGACGTACCGCCATCGGAGAAGAAGCGGCGGACCGCCCGGCTCCGGGAGATCGATTCGACGATGCGAAAAAAGTACCTGGAGACGCAGTTGGGGAGGACCGTTCGGGTGATCGCCGAGACGCGAGGGACGGCCCCGGGGGAGTTCCGCGGGACATCGGAGAATTACGCCGAGGTGTCGTTCCGGGGGGAAGCCGTGAGAACGGGCGACCTGGTCCCGGTTTCCGTGGAGTCCGTCCACGGATTCACCCTTTTCGGGAAGGTGGTGACGGAACTTGGGCCGCGCTGACGATATCGGCGGATACCGGTTCGGTTCCCCGGAGCTGCTCGAGGAGGCGCTGCGGCACGGATCCGCCCACGTGAAAGGGGAGGAGAAGCGTTCGTACGAGCGGCTGGAGTTCCTGGGGGACGCCGTGCTGAACCTTTGCGTCGCCGAGGAGATGTACCGGACGCTGCCGGTGGCGGGGGAGGGGGTCCTGACCAGGGCGCGCGCCGCCGTCATCAACAACCGGAACCTGTTGAAGGTGGGGGAGCGGATCGGCGTCCCCGCACTGCTGGCGACCGACCCGTCCGTCCGGAAAAAAGGGGGCGGCGTGACGCGGAAGATGACGGCGGACGCGGTCGAGGCGATCGTCGGGGCGATCTTCGTGGACGCGGGCTTCGACGCGGCGCGCGACTTCGTGCTGCGGCACTTCCGGGTTCCCGATTTCCTCGGTCAGCTCGTCTCCGGCTTCGACGCCAAATCCCGCCTCCAGGAGCGGTGCCAGGGGCACGGCGAGGCGCTGCCGGAATACAGGCTCCTCTCGACCGAGGGTCCGGATCACGAAAGGACGTTCGAAGTCGAGGTGCGGCTTCCCGGGCGTGCGCCGTCCCGCGGAAAGGGGAGGACGAAGAAGGAGGCGGAAATGGCGGCGGCCGCCAAAGCGCTCTCCCTCCTCGACGGTCCGGAAGCGGAAACCGCATGAAGCGAAAGTCCGGGTTCGTCGCCCTCCTCGGTCGCCCCAACGTCGGAAAGTCCACGCTCATGAACCGCATCCTCGGGCGGAAGATCGCCATCGTCACCCCGAAGCCGCAGACCACTCGGGACCGGATCGCCGGGATCCACACGGAAGGGCGAGGGCAGATCGTCTTTCTGGACAGCCCCGGGATCCACCGTCCCACGAGGGCGCTCAACTCGCACATGGTGCGGACGGCGCAGCGGATCGGAGAGGAGTCCGACCTCGTCGCGCATCTGGTCGACGACCGCCCCATCGGCAGGGGGGGGGAGGACGGGCTTGTCCGCGGGATCCTGTCGAACCTTGCCGTACCGAGGATCCTCGTCGTGAACAAGGCCGACCGGATGGGCGCTGGGCGCGCCGAGGCGCTTCGGCTGGAATTGACGCGCGACGGATTCTACGCGGCGTCGTTCGCCGTTTCGGCCGCGAAGGGGACCGGTGTGGAAGCGCTCCTGTCCGCGCTCTTCGCGCGGCTGCCGGAAGGGCCGGCCTACTACCCGGAGGACGACCTGACGGACCTCCCGATGCGGTTCATCGCCAAGGAGGTGATCCGGGAGAAGCTGTTCGGGCAGCTGGACGACGAGATCCCGTACAGCGTCGCGGTCCGGATCGAGGAGTACAAGGAAGAGCCGGAAAAGGACCTCGTGCGGATCCGCGCGGAAGTGTGCGTGGAGCGGGAGTCGCAGAAGGGGATCGTGATCGGGAAGGGCGGGGCGAACCTGAAGAAGGCGGGAACCGCCGCCCGCGTCGAGCTGGAGAAAGAGATCGGCACGCGGGTATACTTGGAGCTGTTCGTGAAGGTGGAGCGGGAGTGGTCGCGGGACGAATCCATGCTGAGGCGGCTGGGATATGAGCCGGGGTGAGTTCACCGTCGCGCTGGTGGGGCGCCCGAACGTGGGGAAGTCCACCCTCTTCAACCGGATCGCCGGGAGGCGGCGCGCCATCACCTTCGACCAGCCCGGAATCACCCGGGACCTGGTGGCGGAGCCGGTGGAGTGCGACGGCCGGCGGTTCCTGCTGATCGACACCGGCGGGTACGTCCCGGGAGGCGACGACGACCTCCTGCCGAAGATCCGCGGCCAGGTGCTCCGCGCCGTCTACGAATCCAACCTGGTCGTATTCCTCGTGGACGCGCGGGACGGCCTCCTCCCCCTGGACAAGGAGATCGCCGGCATGCTGCGGGAGCGGGAGAAGCCGTTCCTCCTCGCGGCGAACAAGGTCGACGCGAAGCAGGGCCGTGAGGGAATCTCCCAGTTCCACGCCCTGGCGATCGACGCGATCTACCCGGTCTCCGCCGAGCACGGCACCGGAGTGTCCGAGCTGCTGGAGGAGGTGGTGGCCCGGATGCCGCCGAAAGGGTCCGGGGAGGAAACGGTATCCCGGGAGCCGGACGATGTTCCGCGGATCGCGATCGTGGGCCGCCCGAACGTGGGAAAGTCGACCCTGGTGAACACGCTGGCCGGGTTCGACCGCGTCATCGCCTCGGAGCTGCCGGGCACCACGCGCGACGCGATCGACGTGATGGTCACCCGCGACGGGAAGCGGTACCTGCTGATCGACACGGCGGGGATCCGCGCCAAGCGGAAGACCGAGGACGTGATCGAGAAGTTCTCGGTCATCAAGAGCCTCGACTCCCTCAAGCGGTGCGACCTCGCGGTGCTGCTGATCGACGGACCCGAAGGGCTCTCCCACCAGGACCGGCAGATCCTGCGCTACATTTTGAACGAGGAACGGGCGGTCGTCGTGGCGGCGAACAAGGCGGACCGGTGGGAGGGGGAGGAGGAACGGAGGAGGGCGATGCGGTCGATCCAGGAAGGGCTCGAGTACGCCTCCTTCGCCGCCGTGGTCCCCACCGTGGCCACTACGGGAAAAGGGTTCCCCCTGCTGTTCCGCAAGATCGAGGAGGCGATCGCGAACTTCCGCACGCGCGTCCCCACCGGAATCCTGAACCGGATGGCCCAGACGTTCCTCTACTCGGTGCCGATCCCGTCGCAGCAGGGGAGGAACCGCGCGTTCTACATGACCCAGGTGGGGGTGTCGCCCCCGTCCTTCGCCGTCTTCGTCAAGGAGCGCAAGGGGATCCCCGACTCCTTCACCCGCTACCTCCAGAACAGGATCCGGGAACGGTTCGGGTTCGAGGGATCGCCCGTCCGCGTCGTCTACCGGGAGCGATGATCACCCGCGCGTCGAGGGGGATGCGGGCGGTCCGCGAAGGCGCGTCGGTCTTTTTCCGGAACCACGGGCTGGTCTACAGCGCCGCGATCGCCTTCAACCTTCTCCTCTCCTCCATCCCGGTCCTCTTCCTCGCCTTCGCCGCCGCCGCCGCCGTGATCGGGAAGAACGAGCTTCCCTTCGAGCAGCTGGCGGAGCTGCTCCGCAACACGTTTCCGTACGGCGCCCGTGTGCTCGTGCCGAACCTGCGGAAGCTGTTCGCGGCCGGCTCCGCCTTCGGGGCGGTGGGCACCCTGCTCCTCCTGTTTTCCTCCTACTCCGTCACCGACGCGGTCCACACGTCGCTGTCCGTGATGCTGATGCGAAAGCGGAAGAAGCGACACCTGCGATCGTTCGGGTTCCACGTTGCGTTCGTGATCGTCCTGATCCTGCTCACCGCAGCGGCGATCGTCGTCCCGCCGCTGTGGGAGGGTCTGCTCTACCTGACGAAGGGGATGTCGGCCCATGCGGACCGGGCGTTCAAGGCGTTCCTCGACCTGGTCGCGAGGTTGGCGCTCCTCGGGATCCTTTTCCTCGGCAGCGTCCTGTCGTACCGGTTCCTGTCTCCGGGCAAGGTCCTCCTCCGCAATGCCCTCGCGGGGAGCGCCATCTTCCTCGCGCTGCTGGAAGGCATCAATTTCGGGTTCCGGTTTTACATCAAGAAATTCAGCCAGTTGAACCTTCTTTACGGTTCCTTGTTCAGCATCGTTTGCTTTATACTGGTGGCTTACCTCTTCGCGGCTGCGTACCTGTACGGCGCCAGCGTCATCGGGGTGCTGGAACGGACCCGCGAGGAGGCGCGCACCCCGAAACCGGAAAAGGAGGGCGTCGAATCGTAACGCGGAGGCTGGCGGCCATCGACATCGGCACCAACACGGTGCGGATGATCGTCTCGGAACGGACCTCGCGACGGGACCGCGCGCTTTCCCGGATGCGGTTCATCACCGGGCTGGGCAGGGCGCTTCGGGGAACGGGGAGGATCGGGGACGACGAGTTCCGGGCATCCGTCGAGGCGTTGAGGAAGTTCCGTGCGGAGATGGACCGGCAAGGCGTCGAGACCTACCGGGCGTGCGGCACCGCGTGCCTGCGGGAGGCGGAGAACCGGGACGCCTTCCTCGCGGCGGCGGCCGATGCCGGGATCGACGTCGAGGTGATCGACACCGTGGAAGAGGGACGGCTTTCCTGGGAAGGAATCCGCCGTGGCGTGGAGGGCAGGGCCGGGGACATCGCGATGGACATCGGCGGCGGCAGCACCGAGTTCACCGCGGGGCCGGGGGAAGACGATTCGGTCAGCGTGCCGGTGGGCGTGGTGACGATGTCCTCCCTTCTGCCGCTGTCGGACCCGCCGCGACCGTGGGAGCGCGCGGCGACGGAGCATTTCGCCGGGCGAAGGGTCGTCGACGGCACGCGCGTGTTCGGCAGGCGGCGTTTCCGGAGGATCGTGGGGACCGCGGGAACGTTCACGACGCTGGCCGCGCTCGATCGCCGGATGACCCGGTACGAACCGGACCGGATCAACGGCGCGACGCTTTCGGAGGCGGCGGTCCTGCGGATTTCCGGGAGGCTGTGGAAGATGACCGATTCGGAGCGGCTCCGTCTTCCCGGGATGGAGAAGGGGAGGGAGCGGTTCATCCTGCCGGGGATCGCGCTGGCGCTGGCGGCGATCGCGCGGTTCGGGGTGCATGGCGTCACGGTGAGCGACGCGGGGCTTCTGGAAGGGATCCTGGCGGGGATCCGGGCGACGGAGAGGACCATGGGGGGACGAGGATGAAAAAGGTTTCCGGGTACGCCGCGGGCGAATTCATGGAAGGGCTGACGTTCGACGACGTCCTGCTGGTCCCGTCGGAATCGGACGTGATCCCGAAGGACGTCGATGTCACGGTGCGGCTTACGCCCGACATCGTCCTGAACATCCCCATGCTCTCCTCGGCGATGGACACGGTCACCGAGGCGGAGACCGCCATCGCCATCGCGCGGGAGGGCGGGATCGGCTTCATCCACCGGAACAACACCTCCGATGCCCAGGCGACCGAGGTCGACCGGGTGAAGAAGTCCGAGAGCGGGATGATATCGGACCCGATCACGGTGGACCCGGACCAGCGGGTCGTCGACGCGCTCGAAGTGATGAAGAAGTACCGGATCTCCGGGCTGCCCGTCACCCGGGAGGGGAAGCTCGTCGGGATCCTCACCAACCGCGACCTGCGGTTCGAGACGAATTTCGAACAGCCGATCCGCAACGTGATGACCAAGGACGAGCTGGTCACCGTCCCGGTGGGGACGACGCTGGAGCAGGCACGGGAGATCCTGCACCGGAACCGGATCGAGAAGCTGCTCGTGGTCGACGGCCGCAACAGCCTGAAGGGGCTCATCACCATCAAGGACATCCTGAAGATCAAGAAGTATCCCAACGCCTGCAAGGACCCGATGGGCCGGCTCCGGGTCGGGGCGGCGATCGGCGTGGGCGCCGGGTGGGAGGGACGTCTCGAGAAGCTGATCAAGGCCGGCGCGGACCTGGTGTGCGTCGACACGGCGCACGGCCACTCCCGCGATGTCCTCCGGACCGTCCGGGCGATCCGTTCCACGTACCGGAACGTTCGCCTGATGGGCGGGAACGTGGCGACCGGGGAAGGGACCGAGGCGCTCATCAAGGCGGGAGTCGACGCCGTGAAGGTGGGCGTGGGGCCCGGGTCGATCTGCACCACCCGCGTGGTGGCCGGGGTCGGCGTCCCGCAGATCACGGCGGTCATGATGTGCGCGCAGGCGGCGAGGAAGAAGGGGATCCCGGTGGTGGCCGACGGCGGGATCAAATATTCCGGCGACATCACCAAGGCGATCGCCGCCGGGGCTTCCGCCGTGATGATCGGCTCCCTCTTCGCGGGGACCGAGGAGAGCCCGGGGGAGATGATCCTCTTCCAGGGCCGGTCGTACAAGGTGTATCGGGGGATGGGGTCGCTCGAGGCGATGAAGAAGGGGAGCCGGGACCGGTACTTCCAGTCCCACGTGGAATCGGAGGCGAAGCTCGTCCCCGAGGGGATCGAGGGGCGCGTCCCCAACCGAGGATCCCTCTCGGGCGTCATCTTCCAGCTGATCGGCGGATTGAAGTCGGGGATGGGGTACGTCGGCGCACGGGACATCGCGGACCTGCAGAAGCGCGCGGTCTTCATGAAGATCACCTCGGCGGGGCTGCGCGAGAGCCACGTCCACGACGTGATCATCACGAAGGAAGCGCCGAACTACCGGGTGGAGTAGACATTGGACGGGAAGATCCTCATCCTCGATTTCGGCTCGCAGTACACGATGCTGATCGCCCGGCGCGTCCGGGAGCTGCGCGTCTACAGCGAGATCCACCCGTTCCACGTCGGAATCGACTTCATCCGGGCGTTCGGGCCTTCGGGGATCGTCCTCTCCGGCGGCCCGGCGAGCGTCTACGACGACGACGCCCCCCGCGTCTCCCGCGAAGTGCTGGATCTCGGCGTCCCCGTGCTCGGGATCTGCTACGGGATGCAGCTCGTGGCGGACCTGATGGGGGGGAAGGTCGGCCGGTCCGACGACCGGGAGTACGGGATCGCGAACATCCGCGGCCAGTGGGGCAGCCCGCTGTTCCTCGGAATCGAGGAGTTCCGGCACAACATGGAGATCCCGGTCTGGATGAGCCACGGCGACCGGATCGAGGAGCTTCCGATGGGGTTCTCCTCGATCGCCCGGTCCGGCAGCTCGCCCGTGGCCGCCATGTCCAACCACGAGGGGACGATCTTCGGGGTCCAGTTCCACCCGGAGGTCGTGCACACCCCGAAGGGAAAGGAGATCCTCTCGAACTTCCTCTTCCGCGTCTGCGGCCTCGAGCCGACCTGGACCATGCACTCCTTCGTGGAGACCAGCGTGCGGAAGATCCGGGAAACGGTGGGCGGCGCGGGCGTCGTGCTGGGGCTGTCGGGCGGCGTCGACTCCTCCGTCGCGGCGGTGCTCCTCCACAAGGCGATCGGCGACCGGCTCACCTGCATCTTCGTGAACAACGGGGTGCTCCGGAAGGGCGAGGCGGAGGACGTGATCCACACGTTCCGCGACAGCATCGGGCTGCACCTCGAGTACGTGGATGCCGAGAAGGCGTTCCTCGACGCGCTGGACGGCGTGGAGGACCCGGAGCGGAAGCGGAAGATCATCGGGGAGCTGTTCGTGCGCGTGTTCGAGGAGGCGTCCCGGAAGATCCCCGGCGTCGCTTTCCTCGGGCAGGGGACGCTCTACCCCGACGTGATCGAGAGCGTCTCCTTCAAGGGGCCGTCCGCGGTCATCAAGTCGCACCACAACGTCGGCGGCCTTCCCGAAAAGATGCACCTGAAGCTCATCGAACCGCTGCGCGAGCTGTTCAAGGACGAGGTGCGGGAGCTGGGCCGCGAGCTGGGGGTGCCGTCCCACGTGCTCGACCGGCAGCCGTTCCCGGGGCCCGGGCTCGCGGTCCGGATCCTCGGTCCGGTCTCCGGGGAGAGCCTGCGGATCCTGCGGGAGGCGGATGCGATCGTGATGGAGGAGATCCGGGCGGCCGGGCTGTACGAGTCGATCTGGCAGGCGTTCGCGGTTCTCCTCCCGGTGAAGACCGTGGGGGTCATGGGCGACTTCCGGACGTACGAGAACGTCGTGGCGGTGCGCGCCGTGCACAGCCAGGACGGGATGACCGCCGACTGGGTGCGGCTCCCGTACGACGTCCTCCAGCGGATCTCCTCCCGGATCATCAACGAGGTGAAGGGGATCAACCGCGTCGCGTACGACATCTCGTCGAAGCCGCCGAGCACCATCGAGTGGGAATGAAGCGCTTCGTCCACCTCCACCTGCACTCGCAGTACAGCCTGCTCGACGGGACGATCCAGTTCGGTCCCCTGGTCCGCCGGGTGAAGGAGCTGGGGATGCCCGCCGTCGCGGTCACGGACCACGGCGGGATGATGGGGACGATCGAGTTCTACGAGGAGGCCCGGAAAAACGGCATCAACCCGATCATCGGGACCGAGATCTATGTCGCACCCGGCTCCCGCGAGGAGCGGAAGGTCGCCCCGACCGGCGAGTACGCCTACCACCTGATCCTGCTGGCGGAGAACGACACGGGGTACCGGAACCTGCTCCGGCTATCCTCCCTGGCGCACACCGAAGGTTTCTACTACAAGCCGCGGGTCGACAAGGAGCTTCTCCGGCGCTACTCGGAGGGGCTGATCGCCACCTCCGCCTGCCTGCAGGGCGAGATCCCGTTCGCGCTGGGGACGGAAGGGGAGGCGCGGGCGCTCGAGGTGCTGGAAGAGTACCGGTCGATCTACGACGACGGCCGCTTCTTCCTCGAGATCCAGGACAACGGGCTACCGGAGCAGGAGAAGATGAACCCGCTCCTCATCGCGCTGTCGAAGCGGACGAAGACCCCGCTGGTCGCCACGAACGACTGCCACTACCTGAACCGGGAGGACGCCCGGTTCCAGGAAATCCTGCTCTGTCTGCAGACCGGCAAGACGATCGGGGACCCCACCCGGATGCGGTTCGGGTCGGACCAGTTCTACGTCAAGACGTACGAGGAGTTCGAGCGCGCCTTCGGGCACGTGGCGATGGACGCCCTGAAGAACACGCTCCGGATCGCCGAGCGGTGCCAGGTGGAGATCGAGCTGGGCAGGAACAAGATCCCCGAGTTCGCCCTGCCTCCGGGGGTGTCGTCCGGAGAGTACTTGAGGGAGCTGGCAACCCGGGGCCTGGAGCGCCGTCTCGAGGAGCACCGGCGGAAGGATGGGGCGCTTTCGAAGGATGCGGAAGCGGAGTACCGTCACCGGCTCGCGTACGAGCTCTCCGTCATCGAGGAGACCGGCTTCCCGGGATATTTCCTGATCGTCGCGGACTTCATCGGGTACGCCAAGGACCGCGGCATCCCGGTGGGGCCCGGGCGCGGCAGCGCGGCGGGAAGCCTGGTCGCGTATGCGCTTCGAATAACCGACGTGGATCCGATACCTTACAAGCTGCTCTTCGAGCGATTCCTTAACCCCGAACGGGTGAGCCTCCCCGACATCGACTGCGACTTCTGCAAGGATCGCCGGGACGAGGTGATCGCCTACGTCCAGGAAAAGTACGGACGGGAGAACGTGGCGCAGCTCATCACGTTCGGAACGTGGAAGCCGCGCGCCGCCGTACGGGACGTCGGCCGGGTGCTCGAGATGCCGTACGCGGAGGTGGACCGGATCGCCAAGCTGATACCCGCCGACCTGAAGATGACCCTCGAGAACGCACCGAAGGCGGAGCCGCAGCTGAAGGAGCTGATCGATTCCAACCCGAAGGTCGCCGAACTGTTCCGGTATTCGAGGGAGATCGAGGGACGCTCCCGCCACGCGGGCACGCACGCCTCGGCGGTGGTGATCGCCAACCGGCCGATCACCGAGTACTGCCCGCTGTACCGGCAGGCCACCGGAGAGATCACGACCCAGTACGCCATGCACCCGGTCGAGCGGGTCGGACTGGTGAAGTTCGATTTCCTGGGCCTGCGGACGCTGACCGCGATCCACGACACCCTCCGGCACCTTTCCTCGCTGCGGGGGATCGAGATCGACCTCGCCGCGCTGCCGCTGACCGACGCGGCGACCTACGAGACGCTGACCCGCGGGGACACCGCCGGCGTGTTCCAGAGCGAGAGCAAGGGTTTCACCGAGCTCACGATGAAGCTCCGGCCCGACCGGTTCACGCACCTGATCGACCTGATGGCGCTGTATCGCCCGGGGCCGCTGCAGAGCGGGATGGCGGACGACTTCGTGGAGCGCCGGCACGGGCGGCGGAAGGTCGTCTACGCCCTGCCGCAGCTCGAGGAGATACTGAGCGGGACGTACGGCGTCATCGTGTACCAGGAGCAGGTGATGGAGATCGCCAAGGCGCTGGCCGGCTTCACGCTGGGAGAGGCCGACGTGCTCCGGAAGGCGATGGGGAAGAAGGACGACGCCCTCATGGAGAAGCAGAAAGCGCACTTCCTCGAGGGGGCGAAGGCGAACGGGATCCCGGAGCGGAAAGCCTCCGAGATCTTCGAGCTGGTCCGGCAGTTCGGAGGGTACGGCTTCAACAAGTCGCACAGCGCCGCGTACGCCCTGATCGCGTACCAGACGGCGTACCTGAAGACCCACTACCCGCTGGAGTATTACAGCGCCCTGATGACCTCCGAGTCCGGGGACACCGACAAGATCATCCGGTACATCGCGCACTGCCGGGAGAAGGGGATCCCGATCCTCCCGCCCGACGTGAACGAGTCCCGATTCGCGTTCTTCCCCGCGGGCAACGCGATCCGGTTCGGGCTGGGCGCCGTCAAGGGATTGGGGGAGGGTGCGATCGAGTCGATCCTCGAGGCCCGGGAGGAGCGTCCCTTCGAATCGATCCGGGACTTGCTCGCACGGGTGGACCTGCGGAAGGTGAACAAGCGGGCGGTGGAGAGCCTGATCAAGTCCGGAGCGCTGGACTCCCTCGATGCGGATCGCGGGGCGGTGTTCAACGGGCTGCCCGCCCTGATCGAGGAGGCGCAGGCGGAAGCGCGCAGGAAGGAGTCCGGCCAGTTCTCCCTCTTCGGGGGGGAGGCGGAGGAGAAGAAGCCGGCGCAGCGGAAAGGCGGCGGACCGCCGCCCGCCCCGGCGTGGACGAGACGCGATCGCCTCCAGTACGAGAAGGAGGCGCTGGGCTTCTACATCACCGGGCACCCTCTCGATTCGTGCGCCGCCGAAATCGCGATGTACGCCAACGCCACCACCGGAAAGCTTCCGGGATTCCACCACGGCGCGGAGGTGAAGCTCGGCGGCATCATCGCTTCCCTGAAGGAGAAGGTCACGAAGAGGGGGGAGAAGATGGCCATCCTGACCCTCGAGGACCTCGAAGGGACGGTGGAGGTCACCGTGTTCCCCCGTACGTACCAGGAGTGCCGCGAGATCCTGTCGACCTCCGCCCCGGTCTTTCTGCTCGGACGGATCGAAAAGGGGGAACAGGGGGTGAAGGTCACCATGGACGAGCTCTTCCTCATCGAGGACGTCCGGGAGCGGCTGGCCCGGTCGGTCCACTTCGACATCCTGCTCGACCGGGTGGGAACCGCGGAGATCTCCGAGCTCCGGAAGGTCATCGCGCGGAACGCGGGGGACAAGAAGGGATTCCTCCACGTATTCCGTGCGGGGGAGTACGAAGCGATCATCGCGCTGCCGGAGGGCGCGGGCGTTTCCCCGTCCCTCGAACTGGCGCGCGAGCTCAAGAACCGGTTCGGGTACGGGGTCCTGCGGCTCCACGGATGACGCCTCCCGCCGCCGGACAGGAGCGCGCACTCCTCGTCTTCGCCCACCGGAAGTCGGCGAAGGGTCCCGCCGCCGTGCTCCACGTGTCCGAGGTGATGGACGAGCTTCGGGAACTCGTCCGGTCGGCGGGGGCCCGGGTCGTCGGCTCCCACGTCCAGACCGTGCAGACGGAGAATCCGGCCACGATCGTGGGAAAGGGGACGCTCGGGCGGCTCAAGGAAGAGGTCGCCGCGCTGGAGGCCAACCTGGTGGTCTTCCAGAACCTCCTGCGGCCGAAGCAGCAGGCGCTGCTCGAGAAGGAGCTGGAAGTGAAGACGCTCGACCGGCGGGAGATCATCCTCGACATCTTCGCCCAGCGGGCACGAACGAAGGAGGGGAGGCTGCAGGTGGAGCTGGCGCAGCTTTCCTTCCGGCTGGGACGGCTGGCTGGCGGGCGGACGGAGCTGTCCCGACTCGGCGGCGGGATCGGGACCCGGGGACCCGGCGAGAAGAAGCTGGAGGAGGACCGCCGCAGGATCCGAGCGCAGATCCGGCAGATCGAGAAGGAGCTCACCACGGTCCGGAGGACCCGCTCCCTCCACTACCTGCGGCGCAGGGAAGTCGGGTACCCGGTCGTCGCCCTGGTGGGGTACACCAACGCGGGAAAGTCGACCCTCTTCAACCGGCTCACGGGGGCCGACGTGTTCGTCGCGGACCGGATGTTCGCCACCCTCGATCCCACGGCGCGGCGGTTCCGGCTTCCCGGCGGGAAGGACGCGATCCTCGTGGACACGGTCGGGTTCATCCACGATCTTCCGGAAGAGCTTCGCCAGGCGTTTCTCGCCACCCTCGAGGGGATCGGCGAGGCCGACCTGCTCCTGCACGTGGCCGACGGGAGCGCCGACGCGATGGACGGCAACATCGCGTCGGTCGATGCGATCCTGTCGGAGCTGTCGTTCCGCGACAAGCCGACCGTGCTCGTGGCGAACAAGAGGGACCTCTGCGCGCACGGCACGCGGGCGCCGCAGGGAGCGGTCAAGGTTTCGGCGAAGACCGGCGACGGGATCCACGGGCTGCTGTCGGCCGTCGAAGGGGAATTATGGCGTCGGCATCCGGAAAAGACCGGTTCGACCAGGCCCGCCTGATCAACATCGCCAACGGCCTCACGGCGATGCGGGTGCTCCTGGTCCCCCTGTTCGCGTACCTGCTGATATCGGGCAGGGAGCGGGAGGCGCTCGTCGTGTTCGGGGTGTGCGGCGTGAGCGACGGGCTCGACGGACTCCTCGCGCGGTGGCTCCGGCAGAGGACGCTGGTCGGGGCATTCCTCGACCCGATCGCCGACAAGCTGCTCATGGCGACCGCCTTCATCGTGCTCGCCTACGTGCGGATCATCCCCACGTGGCTCACGGTCCTGGTGATCAGTCGCGACCTCTTCATCCTGGTCGGAAGCTCCCTCTACCTCCTCCTGCTCGAATCGACCGACATCCGGCCGACGGGGATGAGCAAATTGAACACCGGGGTGCAGATCCTGACGGTGGTCTACTACCTCGCGGTCGCCGCGTTTCCCGAGGCGGCGGATTCCATCGGGGCTTCGGACGGAACCGTCGTCGCGTCCGTCGTGCTGACGGTCTGCGCGCTCACCACGGTCCTCTCCGGCGTGCAGTATCTCTACCTGGGGATCCGCAAGCTGTCCGATGCGTGAGGGGCTGCCGGCGGCGCTGGCGCGCGCGGAACCAGGGGGCGGGGTCCGCGTGGACCTCGTGACCCGCGGAACCCCCGCCGACCTCGCCGGGATCCGGGCGGGCGACCGGGTCGTGTCCGTTTCCGGATCCCCGGTCGAGGACCTCCTCGACCTGCACTTCCTGACCTCCGGAAGCCGTTTCACGATTCGATGGAGGAACGCCGCGGGGGAGGAGCGCGAGCGATCCTTCCGCCCCGCGGGTGCGCCGCTGGGGATCCACCCCGAGCCGATCCGCGTGCGCCGGTGCCGGAACCGGTGCGTGTTCTGCTTCATCCACCAGCTTCCAAAGGGGTTGCGCCGAACGCTCTACGTGAAGGACGAGGACGTGCGGCTCTCCTTCCTGCACGGGCAGTACGTCACCTTTTCCGACCTGACCGACGGGGAGATCCGGAAGATCGTCCGGTACCGCCTCTCTCCGCTCTACGTCTCGATCCACACCACGGACTCCGCCCTTCGAAGGAGGATGCTCGGGAACCGCGAGGCGCGGGACATCCTTCCGCTGCTCCGCCGTCTGGCACGCGCCGGCATCGCTCTTCACGGCCAGATCGTGGTGTGCCCCGGCATGAACGATGGGGAGGAGCTGGAGCGAACGCTGCGCGGGCTTTCGGCCCTTCGGCCGGGCCTGCGGTCCGTGGCGGTGGTGCCGGTCGGACTCACTTCCCATCGGGCGGGGCTGCCGCCGCTCCGGGCGGTCTCCCGGGAGGAGGCGAGGCGAACCCTCTCCCTCCTGCGGAGATTGCGGAAGGAAGGCGTCGGGAGGCTCGGCGGGGAGCCGTTCGCGTCCGCGGCGGACGAATATTACCTGATCGCGGGAGAGCGTGTCCCGGGAAGAAGGGCGTACGGTTCCTACGCGCAGATCGGAAACGGGGTGGGGCTGCTTCGCCGCTTCCTGGACGGGTCGGCGGCGCTCTTCCGCCGGAAGGAGTGGCCGGGAGGGCCGGTGGGCGGGACCGTCGTGACCGGCGCGTCGGCCGCCCCGTTCGTTCGCGAATTTCTCGAGGAGTTCTCCCGGCGGGCCGGAGTCCGCTTCACCGCCGCGGTGGCCAGGAACCGTCTGATGGGGGATAGCGTCACGGTGACCGGCCTCCTGGGGGGCGGGGACATCCTCGCCGCGGTGGAGGGAAAGGTCCGGGGAGCGCTGTACATCCCTTCCGTCACCCTGCGGGATGCGGGGGACCTGTTCCTCGACGGGTTGACACCCGCGGACGTCTCCCGGATCACCGGGGCGCGGGTCCGGGTGTTCGACCCCACCCCGCGGGGGTTCCTCGACGCATCCCACGGTGAAAATCACCCATAATATCGTTGACATTTCCATGCGTTCTCTGATATTTTTCCTTGTCTTGATCGGAGTGGACGGGCGATTAGCTCAGATGGTTAGAGTACCTGCTTGACATGCAGGGGGTCACTGGTTCAAGTCCAGTATCGCCCACCATTTCCCCTCCCCCCCACGTGGCGAAAAACGAACGGATCCGGTGAGATGACGCTTCTGGAGCTTGCGAAAAAGGAAGGGAAGGCCAAGGTCGCGCTGGCCGCCCGCGTGGGCGGACAGGTCGTCGATCTTGCGCGCGTCGCCCCCGAGGGGGAGCCGGTCGCCTGGGTCCTTCCGACCGATCCGGACGGCGCGGAGATCCTGCGCCACAGCACTGCGCACGTGATGGCCGCCGCGGTGAAGGAGCTGTTTCCCGAAGCGCGGATCACCATCGGCCCCGCGATAGAGAACGGCTTCTACTACGATTTCGACGTCGCGAACCCGTTCACCCCCGAGGATCTCGAGCGGATCGAGGAGCGGATGCGCGAAATCGTGAAGGCCGACGTCCCGTTCACGCGCGAAGAGGCCACCAAGGAGCAGGCGCGCGCGCTCTTCCCGGGCGAACCGTACAAGGAAGAGCTGCTGACGGACATTCCGGACGCGACCGTCTCCCTCTACCGGATGGGGAATTTCCTCGACCTGTGCCGCGGCCCGCACGTCCCGAGCACCGGGCGGGTCGGGGCGTTCAAGCTGATGAGCACCGCGGGGGCGTACTGGCGGGGCGACTCGAAGAACCGGATGCTGACCCGGATCTACGGCGCGGCGTTCGCTTCGAAAAAGGAGCTGGACGAGATCCGGAAGCGGGACCACCGCAAGATCGGAAAGGAACTCGACCTGTTCAGCGTGACCGACGACATCGGGCCGGGGCTGATCCTCTGGCACCCGAAGGGGGCGGTCGTCCGGCGGGTCATGGAGGATTTCTGGCGGGACGAGCACGTCCGGGCCGGGTACGAGCTCGTCTTCTCCCCGCACATCGCCCGGCTCGACCTGTGGCGGGTGAGCGGACACACCGACTACTACCGCCAGGCGATGTTCTCCCCGATCGACATCGAGGGGCAGGAGTACCAGCTGAAGCCGATGAACTGCCCGTTCCACATCCAGATCTACAAGTCGCGGATGCGTTCGTACCGCGACCTGCCGGTCCGGTACGCCGAGCTCGGCACCGTCTACCGGTACGAGCCGTCGGGGACGCTCCACGGTCTGCTGCGGGTCCGCGGCTTCACCCAGGACGACGCGCACCTGTTCCTTCGCCCCGATCAGCTCGACGAGGAGATCTTCTCCCTGCTCGATTTCACCCTGTTCGTGCTCCGCTCCTTCGGGTTCGAAAAGTACGACGTCTACCTGTCCACGCGCCCGGAGAAGTACGCCGGCACGCTGGACAACTGGGACCAGGCGGAGGCCGCGCTGCGCAAGGCGCTGGAGCGTAAGGGGCTCCCGTTCGAGGTGGACCCGGGGGAAGGCGTTTTCTACGGCCCGAAGATCGACATCAAGATCAAGGACATGCTCGGCCGGTCGTGGCAATGCTCCACGATCCAGGTGGATTTCAACAACCCGGAGCGGTTCGACGCGACGTACGTCGCGGCGGACGGGACCCCGCAGAGAGCCATCATGATCCACCGGGCGCTGATGGGATCGCTCGAGCGGTTCTTCGGCGTCCTCGTCGAGCATTACGCGGGCGCGTTCCCGGCATGGCTCGCCCCGGTGCAGGCCGACGTCCTTCCGGTCACCGACCGGCAGAACGACTACGCGCGCGAGGTCGTCGCCGCGCTGCGCTCCGCGGGATTCCGCGCGGAGGGGGATTACCGGAACGAGAAGCTCGGGTACAAGGTCCGCGAATCGCAGCTCTCGAAGGTCCCGTACGCCCTCGTCATCGGCGAGCGGGAGGCATCGCAGAAACTCGTCACCCCGCGGCGGCGCGGAGGGGAGCAGCTTCCCTCCATGGGCGTGGAAGCCTTCGTCGAAGTGCTTCGCGGGGACACCGTCAACCCGGAAAAGTAAAGGAGGACGCCATCGCCAAGGAATCCAGAATCAACGAGCAGATCCAGGTGCCGGAGGTGCGGCTTGTGGGCGCCGAGGGAGAGCAGCTCGGCGTGGTGAATACGTCGGAGGCGCTCCAGCGTGCACGGGCGCTCGACCTCGACCTGGTGGAGGTGGCGCCGATGGCCGTTCCGCCGGTCTGCCGGATCATGGATTTCGGCAAGTTCAAGTACATCCAGAGCAAGCGGGAGCAGGAGGCCCGGAAGAAGCAGACGGTGATCCAGGTCAAGGAGATCAAGGTCCGTCCCAAGACCGAGGAGCACGACATCAACACCAAGCTCAAGCATATCCGCCGCTTCCTGGAGGAGGGGGACAAGGTGAAGGTGACCGTCCGGTTCCGCGGGCGGGAGCTGGCCTACGCCTCCCAGAGCGGATTCGAAGTGCTGAAGCACATCGTAGACGCCATCGCGGACGTCGCGAAGGTGGAGTCCGCGCCGAAGATGGAGGGGAAGACGATGATGACCATCGTGACCCCGACGGCGCACAAGAAGAAACCGTTGGCAGCACCCGCGAAACCGGGGCCCGCGGCCCCGGAGGCCGGGAAACAGGAGGGATAGGAGATGCCCAAGATGAAATCGAACCGGGGCGCGAACAAGCGTTTCCGGGCGACCGGCGGCGGCGGGATCAAGCGCGCCAAGTCCGGCAAGAGCCACATCCTGACGAGCAAGGACCGGAAGCGGAAGCGGGGGCTGCGGAAATCCGCCCTCGTGGACAAGACGAACGAGCGTTCGATCCGGCGCCTGCTGCCGTACATTTAACCGAAGGGACATGCCATGCCTCGCGTGAAGAGAGCGGTACATTCGCACAAGAAGCGCCGCAAGATCCTGAAGCTCGCCAAGGGGTTCCGCGGAGGCCACGGGAACCTGCTCCGGTCGGCCAAGGAGGCCGTCGCCCGCGCGCTGCGGTACGCCTACCGCGACCGCCGGACGAAGAAGCGGGAGTTCCGCGCCCTGTGGATCACCCGCGTCAACGCGGCGGCACGGGAGAACGGGCTTTCGTACAGCCAGTTCATGTTCGGCCTGAAGAAGGCGGGGGTCGAGGTGGACCGCAAGATCCTGGCGGACATCGCGGTCAACGACGCCTCCGGCTTCCGGTCGCTCGCCGAAAAAGCAAGAGCCGCGCTGGCGTAGGGGGGCCGTTGTCCGGCACCTCCGATCGGATCGGACGCCTCCTCGAGGAGGGGCTCGCGGCCCTCGCGGCCGCGCGGAGCGAGAGCGACCTCCTCGAGGCGAAAGGGCGGTTCTTCGGCAAGAAGGGGGAGATCTCCGGGATTCTTAAGGGGATCGGTTCCCTCTCCATCGAGGAGCGCAAGGCGCTGGGGGCCGAATCGAACCGCGCCCGCGCCGAGCTCGAATCGGTCTTCGACGCCCGGCTCGAGGAGATCCGCGAACGGGAACGGGACGCCCGGGAGGGGAAGGAGCGGATCGACGTCACCCTTCCCGGGAGGGCGCTCCTCCCCGGCCGGCGGCATCCCATCCTGCAGACGATGGCCGACACCATCGCCGTC
This sequence comes from Deltaproteobacteria bacterium, assembly GCA_016234845.1. Taxonomy (NCBI): domain Bacteria; kingdom Pseudomonadati; phylum Myxococcota; class Myxococcia; species Deltaproteobacteria bacterium. Next base: position 24,949 of record JACRNP010000029.1, read on the forward strand.
TTCCGGCGCCTGGGCTTTTCGGTGCGGACCGGGCCGGACGTGGAGAAGGACTACTATAATTTCGAGGCGCTCAACTTCCCGCCCGAGCACCCCGCGCGAGACATGCAGGACACCTTCTACGTCGAGTCCGACGCGATGGACCTGGTCCTGCGCACCCACACCTCCCCCATCCAGATCCGCACGATGGAGAAGACCCGTCCGCCGGTCCGGATCATCGCTCCCGGGGCGGTGTACCGGTCCGACTCGGACATCACCCACTCCCCGATGTTCCACCAGGTGGAGGGGCTGGCGGTCGACCGGGACATCACGATGGCGGACCTCAAAGGTCTGCTGACCGAGTTCTGCCGGATGACGTTCGGCGCCGAGATGGACATCCAGTGCGTCATCTGCGGCGGCTCCGGCTGCCGCGTCTGCAAGGACACCGGATGGCTCGAGATCCTCGGGGCCGGCATGGTCGACCCGGCGGTGTTCGGCTTCGTAGGGTACGACCCCGAGGAGTACACGGGGTTCGCATTCGGCATGGGCATCGAGCGGATCGCGATGTTGCGCCACGGCATCTCGGACATCCGTCTCTTCTTCGAAAACGACATCCGGTTCCTCTCGCAGTTCTGACCACGGCGGGAGGGGGAGACACCTTCTCTTGAAGATACTCTGGTCCTGGCTCGCGGAGTTCATCGACACGCGGCTCTCGCCCGCGCAGGTGCAGGAGGCGCTGACAATGGCCGGCGTGGAGGTCTCCTCCTGCCGTTTCCTCGGCGAGGGGCTGGACTCCGTGGTCACGGCGAGGATCCTCGGGATGGGGCAGCACCCGAACGCCGACCGGCTGTCGGTGTGCCGGGTCACAGACGGGACGGCGGAGTACGACATCGTCTGCGGCGCGCGGAACATGAAGGCGGGGGATGCCGTGGCGCTTGCGAAGGTCGGCGCCAGGCTCCCCAACGGCGTGGAGATCCGGAAGGCGAAGATCCGCGGACGGCAGTCGGAAGGGATGCTCTGCTCCGAGCAGGAGCTGAAACTCGCGGAGGAGTCGGCCGGGATCCTGATCCTCGCGGAGGACACGGCTCCGGGTCGGCCGCTCGCCGAAGCGCTCGGGCTGTCCGACTGGCTGCTGGAGGTGGAGATCACCCCGAACCGGGGCGACTGCCTGAGCGTACTCGGGGTCGCGCGGGAGATCGCATCCGTCACCGGCGAGGCGGTGCGGATCCCCGACGTATCCGTCCGCGAGGACGGACCTCCGATCGAAAGTCTCGTTACCATCGACGTGTCCGACCCCGGGCTCTGCCCGCGGTACACCGCGCGCGCCGTCACCGGCGTGAAGGTGGGACCGTCCCCCGACTGGATGCGCCGGCGGCTGGCCTTCTGCGGGATCCGGCCGATCAACAACGTCGTCGACGTCACGAACTACCTCCTCCTCGAGACCGGGCAGCCGATGCACGCGTTCGACCTCGAACGTCTGCGCGGCGCCCGCATCGACGTGAAGGCGGAGGCGGAGCCGACGACGTTCACCACACTGGACGGAACGGAGCGGAAGATCGATCCCGGGATGCTCCTCATCCGCGACGGAGAGGGGCCGGTCGCGGTCGCGGGCATCATGGGCGGCCAAAACAGCGAGGTGACCGAAGGCACGACGAAAGTGCTGTTCGAAAGCGCCCACTTCGCCCCCGCCTCGATCCGGCGGACCGGGCGCCGCCTGGGGCTGTCCAGCGAATCGTCGTACCGGTTCGAACGGGGCGTGGATCCGGCGGGGACGGTGTTCGCGGCGGACCGCGCCGTTTCCCTGCTGGCCCGTATGTCGGACGTGGCCGCGGCGAAGGGAGTCATCGACATCGGAGGCGGGGGCTCGCTCGATCGGACCGTACGCTTCCGCCACGCGAGGGCGGAACGGATCATCGGAAAGGGATATTCCCCCGAGGAGTGCGAAGGGATCTTCACACGCCTCGGGTTTCCGGCGACCCGCACGGGAGACGGGGAGTGGCGGGTTTCCGTCCCGTCCTACCGGTTCGACATCGAGCGGGAGATCGACCTGATCGAGGAGATCGCGCGGCTTTCGGGATACGACGCGATTCCCGCGACGTATCCGGAGTCCAAGGCCCCCGATTTTTCCGCCGCCGACCGGTTCGTCGATATTTCCGAGCGGGCATGCGATTACCTTCAGGGGCGCGGGTTCCACCAGGCGGTGAACTTCTCGTTCGTGTCCGGTCGGAAATGGGAGCGCATGGGGAAACTGTTCGGATTCGACGAAGGGGACGCGGTTCGCGTGAAGAATCCGATTTCCGACGAAACGACCCTGATGCGTCCGCACCTGCTGTCGGGACTGCTCCAGAACGTATCCGACAATGTTCGGCGTTTCATCGAGGATGTCCGCCTCTACGAAACGGGAAAAGCCTACGGAAAGCGGTTCGTCGACGGACACTTCGAGGAGCATCGTCTGGGGATCGTCCTTTGCGGCAGGCGCCTGCCGGGAGAGTGGACCGGAGGATCCGCCCCGGTCGATTTCTTCGATATGAAAGGCGTGGCGGAGCCGCTTCTCCACTTCCTCGGATCGGGACCGGTCCACGTCGTTCCCTCCCGGCAACGTCCTTTCCTTGAGGAAGGGAAGGCGGCGGACATCGTTTGCCGCGGCGAGGTCGTCGGCTGGTTCGGGGCGATCCGGCGGGAACTGCTGTCCGAGTATGAAATCGCCGGCCCCGTATTCTATGGGGAAATCCGTCTCGAGGCCGCGACGTCCGCTCCGCCTCCGCCCGGCGCGTATCGTCCGCTTCCGAAATTCCCCCCCGTTTTCCGGGATGTTGCGTGCGTGTTTCCGGACAATGTCCCGGTGGGGGACGTCCTGTCGATGGTTCGGGAAGTCTGCACCGAGATCGCGGACGCGACCGTATTCGACGTGTTTACGGGAGAAAAGATCGGAGAGGGGAAGAAGAGCGTGGCGATCCGGGTGAAATTGCAACCTTCAGACAGAACCTTGACGGACGCCGACGTAAATAGTATACATACCAAGATCGTAAATTTATTGGAGAATCGGTTCGGGGGCAAGATCCGGACCTCTTGAAGGCCGGGAGGAGGCGTCATGACGAAGGCGGACCTGGTCGAGATCGTTTACGAGAAAATCGGGGGGCTCTCGAAAAAGGAGTCCCAGGATATCGTCGAGGCCATCTTCGAAACGATGAAGGGAAGTCTCAAGGAAGGCGAGAAAATCAAGATCTCGGGCTTCGGCAACTTCACCCTCCGCGACAAGCGCCCGAGAAAAGGCCGCAATCCCCAGACCGGAGACGACATCCAGATCACGGCGCGCCGGGTGCTCACGTTCCGGCCGAGCCAGATCCTCAAAACCTACATCAACGAAGAGAAGCCCGCGTAAGAATCGGGGGGATATTGGCAACACCCCAGATTCCGGACAAGTTCTACTTCAAGATCGGGGAAGTCAGCCGCATCTTGGGTGTGAAGCCTTACGTCCTGAGATTCTGGGAGACCGAATTCCGGCTGTCACCCGCGAAGAACCGGTCGCAGCACAGGGTTTACAAGCGTCAGGAGGTGGACACCCTCCTGGAGATCAAGCGGCTGTTGTACGTGGAAAAGTTCACGATCGACGGCGCGCGCACGAAACTGAAGGAGCGGCTGAAGGAGAAGCAGCGACAGCTGAAACTGGAGCTTACGGAAAATCCCTTCAAGATCGAGCTTCGAGCCCTCAGGAAAGAGCTCGTCAAGATTCAATCGATACTTAAATGAACCCCGCTTAACGTAGTGATAATGCAAGACTTGCGTTATCATATTCACAACAAGAGGTTGGGCTGACATGGAACGCGGCGACCGCCCGTGGGGACATTACCTCGTTCTCTTCGAGGACGCGGGATACAAGGTGAAGCGGTTCGTTGTGATCCCGGGCAGGCGCTTGAGCCTCCAGCGGCACAGGATGCGCGCGGAGCACTGGCAGGTGGTACGGGGGGAGGCGCTGGTCACCTTGGGAACGGAGGTCGTGCGCCTCGGACCGGGCGGGACCGCCGTGATCCCGCTGGGCGCCCTGCATCGCGTGGAAAGCGTCGGGAAGGAGGACCTCGTCATCATCGAGGTCCAGATGGGGGAGTACGTCGGAGAGGACGACATCGAGCGGTTCGAGGACGATTTCGGAAGGGCGGAAACGGCGAACGCGCGGCGGAATTGAGATGACAACACCCACTTCGTCCGGTAAAATCGGTACTTCACGGATCGGGACGTAGCGCAGCCTGGTAGCGCACCTGCATGGGGTGCAGGGGGCCGCTGGTTCAAGTCCAGTCGTCCCGACCAGCAGACCCGAAGGGGTTACGAGACGCGATCTCGTAACCCCTTTTCCATGAGAACCTCCAGGGGGTACGATCTTGGACTCGGACGGACACATCATCCTGGTCTCGAACGACGACGGCGTGCGCTCGGAAGGGATCGAGGCGCTCGCGGATGCGATGAGGGAGCTCGGCACGGTGTACGTGGTCGCGCCCGACCGGGAGCGCAGTGCGGCCAGCCACTCCCTGACCTTGAGTCACCCGCTTCGGGTGGAGAAGCTTGGGGCCCGCGTCTACTCGGTCGACGGCACTCCCACCGACTGCGTCAACCTCGGAGTGAACGGGATCCTGAAGGGGAAGAAGGTCGACCTCCTCGTTTCCGGAATCAACAAGGGGGCGAACCTCGGGGACGACATCACATACTCCGGAACCGTTTCCGCGGCGATGGAAGGGACGATGCTCGGCATCCCCTCGATCGCGGTTTCGCTCGTCACGAGGAGCAGGTTCCGTTTCGACGTGGCGGGGGAGTACGCGTTGGCGATCGCGCGGAAGGTGATGCGGCACGGGCTGCCGGACGACACCCTTCTGAACGTCAATGTCCCCAACATGGCGAAGGACGATATCGCCGGGGTGCGGATGACGCGAATGGGGAAGCGGGTATACGGGGACATGATCGTCGAGAAGCGGGACCCCCGGGGGCGGAAATATTACTGGATCGGAGGCGACCACCTGAGCAGCGAAGAGGTGCCGGGCTCCGACCTCGAGGCGGTCGAGGAGAACCACGTTTCGATCACCCCCATCCACCTCGATCTCACGAACTACTCCGCGCTGCGGACTTTGAGGAAATGGACCTGGTGAAGGAAGAGCTCCTCCGGCGCCGGATGGTCGAGGAGCAGATCCGCCGGCGGGGGGTTGCGGACGAACGGGTGCTCGCCGCGATGGAAGCGGTCCCCCGGCACCTCTTCGTCCCGGAGGAACTGCGGCACCTGGCGTACGCGGACGATCCGCTCCCGATCGGCGAGGGGCAGACGATCTCCCAGCCGTACATCGTTGCGGAGATGACGGCGGCGCTTCGACTGTCCGGCGGCGAGAAGGTGCTGGAGATCGGCACCGGGTCCGGATACCAGACCGCGATCCTGGCCCGGATCTGCCAGGAGGTGTACACGGTGGAGCGCCTCCGGTCGCTCAGCGAGGAGGCGTCGAAGCGACTGCTGGCCCTCGGTGTGAGCAACGTCCATTACGAAGTGGGCGACGGATCGCTCGGGAGCCCGTCCAACGCGCCGTTCGACCGGGTCCTTTCCGCGGCCGCGTCCCCGGCGATGCCCTCCCCCTGGTTCGAACAGCTTGCGGAGGGCGGCATCATGGTGCTCCCGGTCGGCGGACGGATGGAGCAGTCGCTCGCGCGCGTCACGAAGCGGGGCGGGAAGCCGGTGTCCGAATACCTGGGTGGATGCCGGTTCGTCCCCCTCGTCGGGAAGCACGGGTTCCGAAGTTGAGGAGGACGGTCTTCGCCGCCGCCTTCCTGGCGTCGGCTCTCTTCGCGGGTTGCGCGTCTCTTTCGCCGGATCGGATCCCGGGGGACGGTGCGGGGAGACCCTCGCCGGCCGACCGGCTCGCCGGCAGAAGATTCGCTCCGCCGGTCGCCGGCGTCGTTTCGTCCGGATTCGGGGGGAGGAGCGGAAGACTCCATGCGGGAGTGGACATCCCCGCTTCGCCGGGAACCGAAGTCCGGGCGGTCGACATCGGAGTGACGCTGTACGCGGGGAACGAACTTCGCGGCTACGGGAACGCCGTCATCCTGGAACACGGCGGAGGGGTGACCACGCTCTACGGACATCTCGGGACGATTCGTGTAAAATCGGGCGATGCCGTGCCGGCGGGGGGTGTCGTCGGGACGGTCGGACGCACGGGGAACGCGACGACGGACCACCTCCACTTCGAGCTGCGCCTCGACGGACAAGCGGTGGATCCGGCGCCCTACCTTCACGACTGAGGTGACGCGATGCCGATGAGCGATCTGAAGAAGAGGATCCGGAACGTCCCCGACTTCCCGAAGAAGGGGATCCAGTTCAAGGACATCACGACGCTCCTTTCCGACCCGGCGTCGTTCCAGCAGGCGATCGACCTGATGGCGCACCGGCACTTCGCGAAGGGGATCGACGCGGTGGTGGGAATCGAGGCGCGCGGATTCGTCATGGGCGCGGCGATGGCGTACAAGCTCGGGACCGGCGTGCTCCTCGTCCGGAAGCCCGGGAAGCTCCCGCACAAGACCGTGTCCGCTTCCTACGACCTCGAGTACGGGAAGGACCGGCTCGAGATCCACGAGGACTCGATCCGTCCCGGGATGCGGGTCGTCGTGGCGGACGACGTGCTGGCGACCGGCGGGACGGTTTCGGCGGTGGTCGGGCTCCTGAACCGGCTCGGGGCGGTTGTTGTAGAATGTTCCTTCCTCGCGGAGCTCACCGCGCTCAAGGGCCGTGAGCGCCTCAAGGGGCAGAAGGTGTATTCTTTGCTGCAATTCGAGGATTGACCCCGGGGAGGGGAGCGCGCCCCCGTAGCTCAGGCGGACAGAGCAGAGGTTTCCTAAACCTTTGGCCGGGTGTTCGAGTCACCCCGGGGGCGCCATCGAATCCACATCCTTGAACGGGAGATGCGCCCGATGACCGTGGAGGCAACCGAACGGGACGAGCGAAGGTATCGCGATCTCTTCGATCACATGCAGGAGGGATTCGCGTACTGCAGGATGAAGTACGTCAACGGCGATGCGGTCGATTTCACCTACCTGTCGGTCAACAAGGCGTTCCAGAAGCTGACGGGCCTCGAGAACGTCGAGGGGAGACCGGTCAGCGAGGTGATACCGGGGATTCGCGCGTCCGATCCCGGGCTGTTCGAGATCTACGGGCGCGTCGCGACCACCGGCAAGCCGGAAAAGTTCGAGACGTACGTCAAGGGGCTGGGCCAGTGGTTTTCCGTCTCCGTCTACAGCCCGGAGCCGGAGCACTTCGTCGCCGTGTTCGACGTCGTCACGGACCGGAAACGGTCGGAGGAGACCGCCCGGAGGGAGACCTCCCTGCGGAACGTCCTGCTGGACAATCTCCCGTGCGTCGCCCTGGTCCTGCGGAAGAAAACCCGGGAGATCGTCGCCTGCAACGAGATGGCGAAGAGGTACGGAGCCGTCGTCGGCAGGGTGTGCTACGACGTCCTCGCGGTTCCCGGGACGCCCTGCCCGTTCTGCCTTGCCCCCGAGGTATGGGAGACCAGCGGGTCCCGCCAGGTCGAAGCCGGATACATGGGGAAGCACTGGTTGGGGATCTGGGTCCCGTTCTCCGACGACCTGTACGTGCATTACATCTTCGAGATCACCGATCGGAAGCGCGCGGAAGAGGAGCGCAGCCGCCTGCAGTCGCAGCTTCAGCAGGCGATGAAGATGGAGGCGGTGGGCCGGCTGGCGGGCGGGGTGGCGCACGATTTCAACAATCTGCTCACGGTGATCCTCGGGAACCTCTCGCTTGCGCTGGGGAAGGTGTCGTCCGGCGACGCGGTGGCGGAGATGCTGGGGGAGGCGAACCGCGCGGCGGAGCGGGCCGCCCGGCTGACCCAGCAGCTGCTGGCGTTCTCGCGGAAGCAGATCATCGAGCCGAAGGTCCTGGACCCGAACGGGCTGGTGATGAACCTGCACACGATGCTGTCGCGCCTGATCGGCGAGAACATCGCTCTGGTTCCGCTGCCGGGAGCGGGTGTGGGATTGGTGAAGGTCGACCCGGGGCAGTTCGAGCAGATCCTGGTGAACCTGGCGGTGAACGCACGGGACGCGATGCCGGACGGCGGCCGCCTGACGATCGAGACGTCGAACGCGGAGCTGGACGCGTCGTACTGCGCGCGGAACCCGGACGTTTCTCCTGGCCGGTACGTCCTGGTGTCGGTGGGGGACACGGGCTGCGGAATGACCGACGAGGTGAAGGCGAAGATCTTCGAGCCGTTCTTCACGACGAAGGAAAAGGGGAGCGGGACGGGACTCGGGCTGTCGATGACGCACGGCGCGGTGAAGCAGGCGGGGGGCTCGATCGCGGTGACGTCGGAGGTCGGAAAGGGGACGACGGTCCGGATCTACCTTCCGCGGGTGGAGGGCGAGAAGGCGCGGGTAGTGGAGGATCCGGCCTCGGAGGAGTTTCCCGGGGGGACGGAGACGGTCCTCCTGGTAGAGGACGAGGAGATGGTGCGGGAGCTTGGCGCCCGCGTGCTGGAGCGTCTGGGGTACAAGGTCCTCATGGCGTCGGGGGGCGCGGAGGCGGTCGCGGTGGCCCGGGAGTTCTCCGGCGGGATCGACCTGCTGTTGACCGACGTCGTGATGCCGGGGATGAACGGGAGCGAACTGGCGTCGCAGCTGATCCTCCTGCACCCGGATATGAAAGTGCTCTTCACGTCCGGGTACACGGAAAACGCGATCGTCCACCACGGGGTGCTGGACGAAGGGGTCTCCTTCATCTGGAAACCGTACACGCCCTCTTCGCTGGCGTGGAAGATCCGGGGGGTGCTGAACGGAAGATGAAGGGCCGGGGCCCGGAGAGCCGGGTCACACGGGGGGGGCCAGCTTCTTCTCCCGCTCGATGAAACGCTCCACGTCCTTTCGGCGGAAACGCCACTGGTTGCCGCTCTTGAATCCCTTCAGGAGACCCCTGCGGGCCATGTCGTTCACGGCGTCCGGGCTCAGGTCGAGCAGTATGGCCAGATCGCGCGTCTTCAGGACATTGGGCATGGTTTCCAGGATCAAGCGAACCCCCGAGCGGCGGACCCGATGCGATGGGTCAAAAATAACATACCGTTATATTGTTGTAAATGGAGTATTTTCGTGAATGCATTATTTCTTTCGTTTTATTATCAATAAGATACGCGAAGGAGCCGATCGGACGTGCGGGTTTTCCTCTATTCCTTGATTTCGATCCCCATCCTGTTCGCAGACGCCGTTCTTCTCTACTCGTTTCCGGCGCGGACGATTGGACGATTCTCCCCGCTGCAATGGGGGCAGGTCGGCGGAGGGGCGTTGATCTACTTCCTCTTCCATTTCATCGTGCGGAAACCGGAGCGGATGTACCTCTGGGCCCACGAATTCACGCACCTGATCGTGGCGAAGATGTTCTTCCGGGAGGTTCACGGTTTCCACATCACTTCCCGCTCGGGGGGAAAGGTGGTGATGGACGGGACCAACGTCGCGATCGACCTCGCCCCGTACGCGGTGCCGCTCTACAACGCGGCGGCCCTGGTCCCGATCGCGCTGCTCCGTGGGAAGTACGAGCACGCGGAGGGGATCTACCTCTGCGGCGCGGCGTTCCTGTTCACGATGCACCTGTGGTTTTCGGCGGAAGGCTTCCTGAACGGACAACCGGACGTCCGGCGCAGCGGGCGGATGTTTTCCGGCGCGGTGGTTCTCCTGTTCCTGACGCTCTGGATTCCGTTCCTCGTCGCGCCGGGAACGGGCGCCGGGTTCCACGGTCTCCACCACCTCTACCGCGCATGGCTGGGGAAGGGATTCGCCGTGGGCCGCGAACTACTTTCGCGGGGAGTCGCCCTTTTTTAATCCCGCGACGATCGCGTCGGCGTTCGTAAGGAATTCCCGGATCCGATCCGCCGTCCACGCTCCGCGCACGACGCCTGCCCCGTCCACCAGGACGGCGGTCGGCGTTTTCTCGACCCCGTACGGGTCCGACGCGATGAAGAAGTCGTTCCGGAGATCGTCGAGGCCGACCGGCATCCGCAGCCCCGTCTCCTTCCGGAAGGAGCGGACGGCGTTGGAGAACCGTTTCCCGTCGAGATTCACCCCGACCGTGCGCAGGGACGCACCGCGCCGGGTGCCGTATCCGTCGATCTCCGGAACCAGTTCCTTGCACGTGGGACAGAAGACGGACCAGAAGACGACCAGGGTCGGTTTCCCGCTCCCGGGCCGGAACGAAACATCCTTTCCGTCGATGTCCTTCAACGAGAATCCGGGGGCCTTTTCGCCGGATCGGACCAGGGGCCGCAGGGCCTGCATTTCCGCGCCGACTCCCGAAGCGGCGGCGGCGAGGACCGAGGCGGCGACCACGACGGCTCCGATCCGCCTGCGAACGATTCCCGGCACAGGCTCTACTCCTTTTCCTGCCGGATCCGCTGGATGACCTCCGCGATCCTCTCCTGCGTCGCCCAGTAGTAGTTCGCCTCGGCGTACCGGATGATCCCCTTCCGGTCGAGGATGACGCTGGTGGGGAGCGCATTGATGCCGAAGGCGTGCCAGGCGTCGAGGTTCCTGTCGAGCAGCACCGGAAAGTCGATCTTCCACTCCTTCAACGTGTTCTTCACCCGCTCGATGTGCGCCCGGGAGATGTTCTGGCTCTCCTGGTTGACGGCGAGCACCACGATGTCGGGGCTCGATTTGTAGATTCCCTGCAGGAACGTCAATTCCTCCCCGCAGCGCGGACACCACGATGCCCAGAAGGCGATCAGGACGATCTTCCCCTTGTAGGAGGATATATCCACGCTCGCTCCCTCGATGGTGGGCAGGGTCACCTTGGGGACCGGCTGCCCGACCTCCACGGTGAGGGCGGACGCGGGGGTCGGCGGGAGTACGGACAGGCAGAGCGCCAGGGCGAGGACGATCGCGGAGATGGCACGGCGCATGGAATCAGGCTCCTTTCGGCGGTGAAGGGTGGCAGCCAAAGCAGATGCTACGGAAATCGGCGCGAGGAAGGAAGTCTTTTTCGGCGAGCGCCCCTTCCGGCAGATACTTGTGGTCGTGTACCGAAGGGGACCCGCCGCGGATCCTCGCGACCGGATGGCAGGAGAGGCACTCCCCGGCGCGATCGGTCTCGCGGCCGTGGTGGCGGGGCGGCGGAAGCACCCGCCCGTCGTGGCAGGACAGGCAGAATTCCCGGGCGCTCATCTTCCTCGGAGCGGAGCGGGCGTCGATCCGATCGGGCCCCCCGCGGAAGTTCTTGCACAGGTCGCACGTCGCCCCCTCGACGATGAGCATGCGGGACGCCCAGAAGGCGAACTGGGAGCGGCGATCGGCGTAGCTCCCGTCCCCCCGGAAGGTGGTGTCGTCCTGCCCCGGCTTCGGGATCAGCCCCTGGAAATGCTTCGCGAGGTTCCCGCCGGGCTGATACCCGACCGGGAACCGGTATTCGCCGGTCATGTCGTGCCCGGTGGTGTGGCAGGACTCGCAGATCATGGTCCTTCGATTCGGGGAAAGCTTTCCGGGATGCACGATCTTTGCCGGCGTGCCGCCGCTCTCGGCGTGCGCACGGCCCGGCCCGTGGCACGCCTCGCACCCGACCCCTTCCTCCACGAACGCCGGGAGGGAAGGGTCGTACCCGGTGACGTGGCACCCCGCGCACGACTTTCTCCAGTCGGGCTCCCGCCAGTACCCGAGGTTCCACTTCCCCTCGCGGATGATCCAGATCGGCGTGCGGACCACGAGCGCGTCCCCCTTCCGGCTGATGAACCGCTGGGCGGTCCGGCTTCCGAGGATGTACGCGATCTCCGAAGGGGGGAACGGCGTGTTGTTGTCGAACTTCGCGAGCAGCGCGTCCGGGTGATTCTTGGGGGAGCGGAGCATGCGGGCGTGCGGGGAGCGCCGCCACTCGGCGTATTCCTTGCGGTGGCAGCGCGAACAGGTCCGGGACCCCGCGTACGAGGCGGTATCGGTGCGCCCGGGAGACGGATTCGATGCGATGGCGCCGGGGGTGTGGCATCGCCCGCACAGTTCGCCTTCGGAATTCGGCACCCGCAGGAAGTAGGTCCGGAACCGTGGGGAGAAGTGCGGGAACACGGTGTCCCGGATCTTTTCGAGCAGCGGCCTGCCGGTGTGGCGCCGGCTCGAGATGGGCGCGGCGTGGGGCGCGTGGCACGTGATGCACGTCATCGTGCCGTCGCTGTCCAGAGGGAGCGAACCGGAGATGCCCCTCCGCGGCGCGATGTCGATCGGGTGCGTGACGTGGGATGCGTGGCATCGGGTGCAGAGGGAATAGATGTCCCGCCGGAAATTCATCTGGCGATACGGCCTTCCCGCCTCCGGCCGTTCGTCGATATGGCATTCCGCGCACCGGGACGGGTCGCGCAGCGCCGCGTGCGGGTCCGAGGCGGTGGAGTGGCTGAAGAGGATCGACTCGGCCGCGTACGCGAAGCCGTACGCGGCGAGGAGGACGGCCAGGATGCGGGCGGCTCGTTTCAAGCGGGACCGACGCGGAATTCCTTCAGGGCGTCGCGAAGCCGGGAGACGGCGTCGCCCGCCGCCGCGACGAGCTGCATCTCCTCGGACGGAAGGGCGTGGCCGCCGAGGGAGAGTCTCGCCTCGGACAGTGCCCGCTCCGCCCGCTCCCCGAGCCGCTGCAGGGCGATGATCCGGTCCGCGTGGGACCGGAGGGAATCCCGGTACGACTCGCCGAGATCGAGCAGGAGGTCCCCGCTGCGAAACCGGAACTCGGGGTCGAGCACTCCCGCACCCAGTTCCTGGAAGAGGAGGCGGAACTTGTGGATCGGCCCCCCGAGTCGGTGCGACTCTCGAAGGGCGAGGAGTAAGGTGAGGCCGATCGTCACGAGGAACGAGATGCCGCCGGCGACGATCACCGCCGGAAGGAGAACCTGCCATGTGTGCCGAAGGCGCAGGTGGACGCTGTAGAAGCTCCTGCCGAGCTCCTCGTCCGCGAGGAAGTAGAGGAGCAGGGACAGAAGGAGGATCCCGCCCGCCCACACCGATCCTACCTTGAGGAGGAACGGTCCCTGGCTGCGGATGTCGATCCAGTAGGTCCGTCGCTTTGTCCGGTTCATGGGTCCCCCGCGGCGAGCGATTGGCGGAACATCCTTCGGCACGAGATCACCTTTAACTTTTCGGCAGAATTGCCGTAAAGTTTACTGTGGGATACCAGTCGGGACGATTCGTCGGGACGGGGGGTTCGCCGGGGGTGGAGAGGATCCGTTCGCAGGACCGATCGGGGGATTTCTTCCTTGTGGCGGTCCTGGTCGCCAATTTCACGTGCGGGATCCTCCTTCTGCTCTGGTTGCGCGCGGATCTGACCCGCGACCTGATCGACGACGAGAGGACGCTCGTCTCCTCCAGGGTCAACTCGTACCTGTGGGGAAAGATCGTCCTGTTTGCGTCGTCCGTGGGCGCCGACGGGCGTTTGATGCCGGTGGGCCGCGGGTTCCCCTCGGAGGTGGGTCCCGTGACATTCGTTCGGGAACTGCCGCCGGACGAAAGCTTCGAACGGGTCCGCTCCGGAACCGGCGGTCTGCTTCCCTTGTTCCTTGGAAGGCCTCGGGAGGAAGCCGGGAGAGGATCCGTGCTCCCGCTGGCGGCCCACGTCGCCGGATTGACCGGATCGGATCGGTACGTGCTCGGATCCGTATCCCTCGCGGACCTTTCCGGGTATTTCACCGACCTCAAGGCACACGGAATCCTTTGCCGGCTGGTCGACTCGGGAGGAAATCACCTCTTCGGGGACAAGGAGGCCTTCGCCGCGCCGGGCGGATCGTGGGTCCTCGGGACCGCGCCGATCCTTGCCGGCGGGATCGGCAACGGGTGGTCCGCGCAGGTTTTCATCATGTCCGCCGGTCCGCACCTTCCCATCCTGCCGCAGGCGATCCTTGCGCTGTTCTTCCTGTTCAACGCCGCGACGCTGGTTTTTCTCCGGAAAAGGTTCCTGCGGCCCCCCCTCGACGCGCTGGACAGGATCTCCGGGGCATTGTCGGAGCAGGGGGAGCTTCTTCCCCGACAAGCGCCTCCGCGCCAGATATCCGACGCGGTGACAAGCCGGTTCGTCCGCTTCCGGAAGGAGATCGAGGAGGAGCGGATCGCCCTCGAGGAGAAGTTCGCGAGGCAGGTCAACGACCTTGGGCAGGCGCACAAGGACCTGGTCGCCCACCACAAGGTGACGAAGAAGATGCTCCAGTCCCGCCGGATCGACGAGGTGTTCGACACCCTCCTGGACGGCATCGCCGAGGGGTACGGATTCCGGGGGGCGCTCCTGGGGAAAGTTTCCAGGGACGGTTTCGTCGTTTTCGCCGGGGAGCCGGATCCGCTGTCCGGCGTTCCGACGCGGATCCCGTTGTGGAATCCGAACTCTCTCCTTGCGAGGACATTCTGGAGCGGGACAAGCGCCTTCCTGCCGACTCCGCTCGAAACGCCCCACCTCCCGGAAGAGGAGGCGATCCTGGGGGAGCGTGGCGGGGCTTCGTACGTCGTGCCGGTCACGAGGAACCTCAAGTCGCGGTGCGCCGACATCAGGAATTGCGGCGATCGGAGCTGCATCAATTTCTTTTCCGAGAACCTGAAGTGCTGGCTTCGTCGGATCCCCCCCGGATCGTTCATTCCCGACGCCGACCCGGAGCAGTTCCGGGTGCCGCTCGAGGGGTGCCTTCAGTGCGAGGTCTTCCCGTCGGCGGCGCTTCTTGTGCTCCGCACCGTCCCGAACGGGAAGGGGATCACTCGGGAAACCGTCGTCCCGGTCTCCACCCTTGCGTCCGAGGCGACGCTTGCCCTTGAGGTCGTATCCCTCTACGACAACATGAAGTTAATGGCTATAACCGATGGTTTAACAGGGCTTTTCAATCACAGAGAGTTCTACAATGCGCTCCGCCGGGAACTGGAACGGGCTCGTCGGTACAAGCACAACATGTCCCTTCTCATGATCGATGTGGACGACTTCAAGCAGTTCAACGATCGATTCGGCCACCCCGCAGGGGACATCGCGCTGAGGAAAATCGCCGACCTGATACGCGGATGCGCCCGCACCACGGACATCATCGCGAGATACGGAGGGGAGGAGTTCGCCCTCATCCTGCCGGAATCCCAGCCGGTCGGCGCCTTGATGGTAGCGGAGAGGATCAAGACGGAGATCTCATATCACAACTTCATCCCGAACGCGAGCAAACCGGTACATCTAACCGTAAGCGTTGGTGTATTTTCATCGGAAGACGGCGGGGTCTCGGAAGACCAGATGGTTTCCCTTGCGGACGAGGCGGCATACACCGCAAAGCAGCAGGGGAAGAACCGGGTCGTGGTGAAGGCGGCCACATAAGATGGATCCGAATGGACGCGAGCCTTTCGACAGCCGGTTCAAGGCCGCCGTCGAAAGGAACTTCGACCAGAGCGCGCAGGCGTACGACCTGTTCGAAGGGAAACACCATCTCTTCGAGACGCTTACGCAAAAGCAGCTGGAACTGATCGAGCCGTCGCGCCCGGAACGGATCCTGGACGTGGGATGCGGGACCGGGATATCGACCCTTGCGCTCCACAAGTCGCTCGCGGGCCGATCTCCCCACATTTACGCGATCGACATCAGCGAGGCGATGCTCCACCAGGCGAAGGAGCGATGCCGCAAGGCGAGGGGGGTGTATTTCGTACGCGGGGACGCGGAAAATCTGGAGGCGTATTTCCACGAGGCGTTCGACGCGATCTTCTACACCGCCTCCGTTTTCCTTCTCCCGAGATTCGCCGATTCGATCCGACAGGCGAGCCGGCTGCTTCTTCCGGGAGGGGTTCTTTCCATCAGCTACTATTCCGGATTATTCACGTCGGAAGGGGAGGATGCCATCCGGAAGACATTCCCGGAGTTGAGGTACCAGTACGGGGCATTTCCCATCCACGAACTCCTGGCGTGCCTCGAATCGCTACACGAATACCGGACGACGAAGGTCGACCTGCGTTTCGAGGCGACAAGGGAGTTCCTGTTCGATTTCCTGTCCATTCCGGCGCAGTCGGCGGGACTGTTTCCAAAGGTTCCGTACCTGGAACGCATTCCGATGGTCCGGGATCTGTGCGCGGTGCTGGAAGCGAAGGCCGGGCCGATCTACATGGGGTGGAAGGTGCTGATCGCCCGGAAGTGAGCGTTGCCGCCATTCGACGTTATTTGACATAATATACATTACCAGACGTAACCGCCCCATGGATCGCATTTTGATCCTTCTCTGAATTGGTGTCAAGACCAATTTTTCCCCTTCATAATCGGTCCTCCGCTTCGCGTCGCTCACCTGGTCCTTTATCGTTTGCCTGTTGGGTAAAACATCAGACAATAATCTTGCGGGTGCGACGCGCTCCACGGGAGCTACGCTTTTTCGTACCAGGACGCCTGTTGCTGCGCCCCGCCAATGCGACAAAGTACCTCGCGGGGCGCATTCGTCTATAAGTGGTTGGTTTGCTTTGCGGGTAATAGTTACACACGCGCTGCGCTTTGTGGCGACATACGGGCTGAGTCCGGACTGTATTTGGAACGAATCAACATCTATCTTTGAAAATTGTTATTTCAATTTTTTATCAAGTATTGAACTTATAATATTAATTTCTTCTGTTATTTTATGTGCTTTTAAATATGCATTTATCCATAATTCTCTAAATACAGTGTAAACGTGTTCATATTTCTCCCCAAGTAATCTCTGAAAATCAATACCCTCAAAGTCTTTTCGGTTAAGAATAAATATGATTTGCCTCCCTTTAGATAATGATAGCGCATGATCGGGAGGTGCGTCTCTTTCATCCAAATCAGGTATCTCTTTTAATGATAGCCCATATTCTCCTTCTAATGGAGCAACAAGCATGCTTGTGTCAGCGGTTTTTTCCCATTGAATTACACCTTTTAAGGTACCTTTAAATATCTTTGTGAATAAAGCTATAACTTCTGCATTTATTGGAAAGTCGGCCATATGATCCCCTCTCTACTTTTTGTTGATTGTTGATTCGTACTTTCCATATTCTGCTGCCAGAATAGTACTTAGCCTAACAGCTACAGAGAGTATTCCTGACATTTCTGATTGATTAGGGGTTCTAATTATAAATTTCCTGAATTGTGAATTCAATGTATCTAATTGAGTTATTGTCAAACTAAGATTTGATTTCGTATCATCACAAAAATGATCAGACCATCTGTTTATTATAAACGTTAGCCTAAGAATTAGCCTATTACAAATAAATGATGCAACTGGCCAAATACTATTTTCAGAGTTAATTTTAATTAAATTAATATCATCTCCGCATTCCCTTAACTCTTGAGCGACAGATTTTCTCTCTATAAGATTTCTTGCCTCAACTGCGGCTTCCTCTGCCCGCTTAGACACTTTCAAAACATAAAGAGTAAAAATAAGACCAAATAAGCTCGCTATGTTCCCCCAATTTATCAATAACCAATCAGCAATATTGTTAATCATTATGGTTTATAAAACCTCGAATTTCAAAAATGCCACCTATCCACCCTTCTGTTTCGATAACACACGGTTGCATAACTGTGTTTCTATGTCAAGAAGGAGCGAAAAGTTGAAGAAAGAATTAATCTTTTTTGAAGATGATTGTTCGGAATGCACCATCAAGTGAATCGAAATATCAGGGTGCTGTTAGTTCTAACGGACTTCCGGTTCCGCCTAGAAAATCCAACCCGCGGTGGCCATGAAGAAGGACGGCCAAGCCCTCCGGGCTTTGCCCGTCCTTGTATCCAATCGTAAAAGTGATTCTTGGATTTGGTTATGATGATCCCATCAAGCACCGGGGATCTTCCAAAAATTCCCCGTGCTTCCTCGATACGTATCAAGTCCGGGTGTGCCTGCGACGCTGTGACTCGCTCTCGACCGAGAAGCCGTACGATCTACACCTTAGAGCGTCACCGAGTCCAGCAGGACAGCAGCTCCGCCAAAGTGTCCCGCCTGTCCAAAACGGCACACCCGTTATCCTTGGCGCGAGCCCAGAGCATTCTGGCATCATCCACATGCCCCCTTGACCGGCTTCTCGGCGACGTACGCTATATTTCCTTGCGGACGTCAGATGTACCCTATCTCCCGGTTGGTGAGCGTCGGCCTCGATTCTCGGAATTCAATTTAACGTTATTCCCGAAGCCCCAGGATATAAGCCAGCAGCCCCCTTTCACTTATTTATGAAGCATCCCCGCCAGCAACATCGCTCACGTTCGAACTTCCGAGCAGAAGAAATCAGGGCTTCGACCTCCTGCCGCAAGTAGCCCTTTTCCCGTGGCCCCAAATGCTCTGCCGCTTCCTTTCGATTGTTCAACCACTCCCTCATTTTCCGGAATCTTTCCGTGTCCGTTCCTTCCAGCAAGCGGAACACAGGAAGAACCGTTTTGACGCACCATTCCTTGTACAGGACAAGAGATTCAAGGCGCGCCTGTTCCTTTTCGTCGGAAACAGCGTTCGCCCTGACCTTATAGAAAAACGGTTGTGTGAATTGATGAACGAGAGAGAGAAAACGGAGAATTTCTTTTACCGCAACCTGATCGGTTTCCATGACGATCCGGTAGCGGTCGCCATGCTGCCGAACTTCGATGAGTTTGAAATCAGAATTGACTTGAGAGTTGCTAAGCATATCCGACCGGCCCCCATCATCCAACAAGGGATTTTCCGGCGGATACGCATGTTTCTTACAACCACGAAGTTCAGTTCGACTGTGTCCGTGCCCGGTAGCATCAACACAGCCCTGTGGTTCTTGGGGGTATTCTATCGAATTCCGCCGCCCCGTCAAGGAGTATTTTCTCCTTTAAGGACGGAAGGTTAATATACATTACCAGACGCAGCAGGAATCGATAATCCCCGGGGATTCAAGCCCCCCACATCCGCTCCGAGAAGTCCGATCCCGGCAGTTCAGCGGAAAACGTCCCGTACATGGGCCACCGCTCCCCAAGCGTCCCCTTCGGCTGGATCGTGATGAAGAACTCCAGCCGTTCGTCCTTCACGCAGTCGATCAGCTCGAACGGAAACCCGATCTCCACGACTTTCGAATACGCCATCCGCACACCGAATTCGTGTTCGGCCTCCAGGACGGATGGACCCGGGTCCGCGTGGTGGGATCCGCCGAAACCGGAAAACGTGCACGAAGATGTTCCCTCCGGAAGATTCAGGTCGATTCGCATCTTCCGGTTCTTTTCGGGGAAAAGAAGCTCCAGGGTGACCTCGGTCGTGTTCTCCGTCGCCACCGGGTCGATGTCGAACCGAAAGAACAGTTCGGTCTTGCTGAAGCCGTAGAAGAACGAGGAAAGGATAAGGCGAGCGGCCCGGTGCATCGTGCCGAATTCGGGGTTCGGGATGTAATGGAAGGCAGAACTCCATTCGAAATAGGAAGTTACGATCCCGTCGATGTTCGGATGGATGTAGGACATTGGCGCCGGTATGGCGTTTTTCCTGGACGGAATCCTTTCGGCTTTGATGATCGGAACATCCAGCATATCCGGTGGATTAATGCCCATCGAATTATATGCGGCTTTAATGTTGTGGCGAAACAGGCGGTCGAATTCGGGACCGTGCGGAGTGAAATGGTCGTCCCCGTACCACCAGCACCAGTCGGACCCTTCCGCCGCGAATATGTACTCCTCGGCCTCCTTCAGTTTTTCCGGCACCGCCTCTCCCGATTTTTCGAAGTTCCCCGCCTTCGATTCCCAGAGGGATCGAACCCGCGACAACATGTCCCAGGCGGCGTGGTCCTCGGGGTGCCCGATCCATATATGGAATGTCCCGTCGATCCAGGAGCCGGTAGGAACCGACGGCAGCTCCTCGAACGTCCGGGTCTGTTCAAGCGCCTCGGAAACGGGCACGCATTCGACCACGGGACGGAGCTGCTCGAGTTTCGACATGAGCGTCCTCAGGAAGTAGACTCCGGAATCCGGAAAATATTCCCAGGCGTTTTCGCCGTCCAGGATCACGGGGACGATCGGATCGTCTCCGTAATATGTTGAATTGTTACTTGATAATGAATCGTATATGCACTTGATATTATGTACAAAATTATTTGCGGCATCGTCCGCGTTCCACCGGGAATACTCGAAGCCGATGAGGTCCGAAAGACGATGGTCGCGGAAGAGGATCCGGATATCGCCCGAAGGGGTTTTCACGGAGTACGGCCGGTACAGCCATCGGGGCTCCATGGGAATACCGTCGGAATTCCGATGGATCGGTTTGCCGAGCGCCTTGGAAAGGAGCGCCTCGTCCGTTGCGATCCAGCGAAAACCCGCCTCGGAGGCGAGATCGAGGGTCGCGGGGCTGATGGACCCTTCCGACGGCCATAAACCTTTCGGATTCGCCCCGAACAGGTCGCGGAAGACGTCCCTCCCCCGCTCCAGCTGCCTTCGGGCGTCTCGCGGGAAGGAGAACGGCATCGAGGGGAGCGACGCGCCCGGCCACGCGTCCTGCGCGGACCGGTTGTCGATCAGCAGGGGGAGGATGGGATGGTACATCGGGGACGACGAAAGCTCCCCGCCGTCCTCCTTCTCGAGTTTCCGGTACTCGTCGAACATGGCGCCCATCACGTCGATCTGGCGGTCGAGGACGTACTGCTTCTCTCTCTCCGTGTACCGACCGCCCTTTCGCCAGAGCCGGGATAGCTCTGGGTCCTCCTCGAGATGGAGCGGGTGGTACCAGGCCAGGTTGAACAGGGTGACGAGGTCGGTGTACTCCGAAGCGCCGAAGGTCCCCGAGCGGCCGTTTCCCCGGAGGGAGCGGATCGCGTTTTCATGTCCACGGAACAGCTCCGCGTACCGGGGCTGGGGGAGGATCATCGTCGGCGCGAACGCGGAAAAGAAGTTCCGGAGGATGAATTCCTCCTCGTCCCTCGAAAGGTCCAGGGCGTTTTTCCGGGAAACGGCGAGGAAGATGTCTTCCGCTCCGTTTTCGACGTAGTCCCGGACCTGGATCAGCAGGGAGGGGACCAGGTTGAACGTGTGCCGCACGCCCCGGAACTCGCGGAAGATCCGCGGGAGGGAGACGTAATCCTTGACCGCGTGGAGGCGCACCCATGGGAGGGTGTAGGTCCCGGTTTCCGGGTCCTTGTAGTACGGCTGGTGCATGTGCCAGAGAAAACAGAGTCTGAGCTTCATCTCGCCCCCCACCCTCCCCGATCGGGCGGCAGGCTATTCCAATTGCGCCAGCCTGAGCTCGACCAGGTCGCGGACCCTGGTCTCGGGCGAATCCTTCAGCAATTGGCGGTACAGCGCGATCGCGTCGGACTTCCTGCCCGAGAGCGCCAGCGTGCGGGCCTCCCCTACCTGCGATTGCGCCTTCATCTCCGCGTCGGCGAATCCTTGCGCGGCGCGATACGCCGCCGCGGCGGCCGCGTAGTCGCCTTTCGCTTCGAGGGAGCGCGCGACTCCCTCCCGCAGGAGGTACTTCATGATCCCCTCGTCCTTCCCGGATTCCGAACCTGCCCGGAACTGCGACGCGGCAAGCCCGTAATTTCCGCGGTGGAATGCGATGCTTCCGAGATAGTACCGCGCGTAGACCGCCGCGCGTGTGGAAGGGTGCACGTTGACGTGCGCCGCCAGGAACTGCTCCAGCGCCGCCATCTTCTCCGGGTCCGCCTCCGCGGGGGAAAGCAGGAACTCCCGGGCACGGTTCAGGTGCGGCCAGAGTTCGCGGCTGGACTTGTTCTCCTCCCACTGGAGGTACGCCTTCGTGCCGAGTCCGAGCGCCACGACCGCCGCGATCCCGAGGACCGCGGCGGTGACCTTCGCGCGGTTCTCCTTGCACCACTCGACCACACGTCCGAACGTGCTGATGAATTCGTCGGGACCCTTCAGGTCCTTTCGGGTATACCGGATCTTCTCCGCCATGGTTCTTCCGCTCCTTGGGTTCCTGCTACCGGGCGAGGATTTCTCGTGCGTTATCCTGCATCCGGAGAGCTTCCGGCTCGGGAAGCCCCGCCCCCCGGATGATCCGAAGCGCCGCATCCCAACGGGTGAAATCGCCGGGAGCGTGCGCGTCGGTATTGTATACCATCCGGGCCCCCGTTTTCACCGCGATCCTTGCGACGTGGCCGTTGGTCAGACAGTGGCCCCGGCGGGCGGTGATCTCGAGGCACACGCCGTTCTTCCGGGCGAGCCGGGCCTCCTCTTCCGTCAGCAGGCCGGGATGCGCGAGGATATCCGCTTTCGCCTCGATGGCGGCGAGGTTGGTCCCCTTCGGCACCGGCTCGACGATCGTCTCTCCATGAACGATCACCACCTTCGCGCCCAGCTTCCGCGCGCGGGCCACCATGGACGCCACGAGTCGGGGGGGTACGTGCGTGATCTCGACGCCCGGGTACGCCGCGGCGCGCGTCGCGCCGCGGAGCTCACGACACACGCGGACCATGTTTTCGAGGATGAGCTCGAGGTTGGACGGGTCGGCGTGGTCCGTGATCGCGAGCGACCGGTATCCGGCGGCCACCGCGCGGGAAACGACCTCGGCGGGGATCAGCTCCCCGTCGCTGAACGTGGAGTGCATGTGCAGGTCGATCAAGCGGGTTCTCCTTCGAGGAATTGCCGGATGACCGAGGCGAGCGAATCGCGAATCTCTCCGGCGGTCACCTGCTCCATCTCGCGGACCTTCAGCGAACAGCCGAGCCGCTCGACGCGGTTCCGGAACAGGCGCAGCGTGTTCTCCCCCAGGCCGAAATCGGAAAACGCCTTCCCCATGACGGCGAGCGCTACCTTGGAGGAGGTCCCCCGAATGAAGTCGGACACCGACATCAGGCTCTCGAGGGAGCCGGTCATCTCGTCCTTGAGGAACACCACGATCCCGAGCGGCGCGGGGGCCAGCGTGTACCAGAGGGGGGATACGGAGCGCCGGTACGGGAAGGCGTACAGGAGGACCGGGCACTTCTCCCCGACCTTCAGTTTCCCGAAGATCCCGAGCGGGAACCCTTCCTTCCGGCGAAGGGAGAAGAAGACGTTGTCGATCTCGAAATCCCGGTATTTCCCGAGCGCCATCACCAGCGATTCGAGCAGTCCCGGGTCGGGCAGGAAGAAGACGACCCTCCCGATCCCTCCTCCCGCGGCCGATCCGCGTTCTTCGAGCCTCGCGCGGAGACGCGCCAGGTCCTCCGTCGGGAGAAACTCGCTCTTCGAGGGGAGCGCGTCGAAGACCCCCACCTGGAGGACCCCGCGGCTCTTGAGCGACAGGATCGCCTCGTAGACCGCGAGATCGGGGAAGTTGCAATTGTTGACGATGTCCTCCACCCGCGAGCAGAATTCGGACAGCAGGAGCACCTCGCGGACCGCTCCTCCCGCGGCGGCGATCTCCTTCGCGTCCTTTACCACCGCGACGGCGTCGGTCGGCTGCGGAAGCGTGTGCCGGATCTTCTGCAGTTCGTCCTCGTGGCGGAGCCCCTCGAGGATCGCGTGCTGGCTCGGCGTGTAGATGGAGCGGCGGACGCCGACCTTCCCCGGAAGAAAGCGGAACTTCCCCTCCCGGAGCGGGATCATCCGGAAGAGCGCCTTCTCGCCGATGATGTTCTGGGTGGCGGCGGAGACGATTTCCCCCCGTTCGATGTAGATCGATCCCGCCAGGCGTTCTCCCTCCACCTGCAGGATGCCGCTCTTCCGGTTCAAGGAGAGCATCTGCCACAGGTCGGGGATGAAGATCTGGCTCAAGTTCCCGCTGATCTCGGAGTCCCCGGTCAGCGCTTCGGAGAGGGGGTCCTGGAAGAGGGTGCGCTGGATCCGCAGGAGGATCTCCTCCTCGTGGTACGGCTTCCGCAGGAATTCGTCCACTCCGGGGCGGAACCCCGAAACGCTCTGCTCGCGGTCGCTCAGGAAGAACACCGGCAGGTTCTTCGTGTTCGGATTGCTCCGGAGGATCTGCACGAGGCGGTCCGGGGCGAGGATCGGGACCGCGAGGTCCAGCAGGATCACGTCCGGCCTGCGCAGGAGGGTTTCCGCCAGCGCCTTGCTGCCGTCGGCCGCCTCGACGACCTCCAGTCCCTTTTCCCGCAGGAACAGCGCCAGCCCCTGGCGGGACTTGTCGGAAGGGTCCGCGATCAGGATCCGCTTGGCGGCGGTCGCCAGCGTCATCTAGAAATTCCCCTGCAGCAGGTACATTTCCTGCACCTTTTCCAGCATCGACTCGACGAGCCACTCGTCCGCGGTGTTGAAGCCTTCCACTTCCCCGCGCCGGTCGGTTCCGAAAAGTCCGTACGCGCCGCCCTCCTTCAGATACAGGATGACCTCCCGGTTCTTCAGGAGTTCGTCGTCGGCGGAAACGTACAGGAGATTCTTCGCGTCGAAGCGGGTGGCCCCCGACTGGCCGACGATGTAGATGTTCCGCCTGGCGGACCCCGCGGAGTCGAAGGAGAGGAAGATCTGCTTGTAGATCTCGGGGGTGGGACCGGCGGCGATCACGATCCCCCGGTCCTCCGGGCTGGTCGCGGCGTCCTGCGCCACCGATTCGAGGATCCGCAGGAAATTGTCCCGCGGGAAGCTGAAGTGGGCGTTCCGCCCCAGGTCCCTGCGCATCCGCAGGAAGTACGGGACATCCTCTCCTTTCCGGAGCGTCTCGTAATATTCCGGTTTCCCGACCAGGATTTCGAACGCCTCCCAGAAGGAGCGGTCGGACAGCCGCATCCGGTGCAGCGGGCTCTTCTGCTGGCGGGCGAACTTCTCCTCCGCGACCCGCAGCAGCTCGTGGAATTCCTTTCCGTCCCGCGGACAGGTCGCCGACATGAAGAAGGTCTGGAGGGAGAACTCCGCTCCGAGAAAATGGATCCGGCTCTTTTCCCGGACGGCCTTGCGCAGACGGCGAACGGCGAGCATCGAGCCGAACGCATCGGTCTCCGGCAGGACGATGCAAAAGCGGTTCGCATCCTGGCGGGCGACGAGATCGGAGTCGCGAACCGCCTTCCGCACCGCTTCGACCATCGCCGACAAGGCTCCGGCCACGATGCTCTCCCGGGTCTGTTCCATGAGGAAGGAGTAGTTCTCGACCACGAGAAACACGACCGAGAGGGGGCGGCGGAACCGGCTCGCCTTGTACCGCTCCTTCTCGAAGTAGTCCTCCAGGAACACCGCCGAGTACGCGCCCGTCTCCGGGTCGCGCAGGGAGATCTTCTCCATCCGCTCGAGCCGGTCGATGGTGTTCAGGGCGCCCGCCGCGTAATCCGCGATGATCCGCGCCATGTGGATCTCCCGCTCGCCGTACTCCCTCCGATCCTTCCGGTCCCCCAGTTTCACGAGGCCGATCGGCTTCTCCTGGTGGACGAGCGGCACGTACAGGTGGGAGCCTGCGCGGCCGGAAGCGGTTCCCTTCCCTTCGGGTGCCCCGACCTGGACCACGAAGGGAGATCCTTTCCAGACCGATTCGGCGATTTCCGACTGGGACAGGAAGAAGCGGGAACCTTCCCGGTCGATCCCGATGACTCCCCGCACCGAGGCGATCATCATCTCGTCCGGATCCTCGGCGGCGGTCAGCCAGATGACGCAGTTCTCCGCGCCGAGCTCCCCCGCGAAGGTGTCCGTGATGTGCGCCAGAAGCTTCTCCTCGTCCTGGGAAGACATCATGCGGAGGCATTGCTGGTACATCGACGCCATCGAGTAGTATTCGAGGCTCTCGGAAAGCAGACGGTCCGCCACCGAACCTTCCGGGCCCTCGTGGGAGGGGGATCCCCAGATGACCCACCGCGCGATTTCGTGGATGGGGGGGTCTCCCCGGTACAGGAAGACCGGACCGCCGGTCAGGCGCGGGTCGGTCAGCCCCCCGATCCGTCCGGGACGCGCGCCGTCGGCCGGCGCGGCGACCGCCGCGTACGGGGCGTGATCGAACTTCCCTTCGACCAGCCACGCCGGGGGACGGTACTCGAAACGCACCTCGTGGTCGAGAACGGAAAAGCGGAGCTCCCGATCGGGGGCGGCGTCCTCCTGCAGGACCAGGATCCGGGATGACTTCATCCGTCCCGCCGTCCTACATCTTGTACTTGCTGAACTGCTCGGGGTCCATCTTCTCGAGCAGTTCCGTCCACTTGTCCTTCTCTCCCTCCGCCGCCTCCCCTTCGTCCATCGACAGCGCCTTCGAGAACACCTCTTCCGAGACGACGATCGGTACCTCGCACCGCAGCGCGAGGGCGATCGCGTCGCTGGGACGGGAGTCCAGCACGAAGGCTCCTCCACCCCTCTCGAGGTGGAGGGCCGCGAAGTAGGTGTTGTCCCGGATGTCGGTGATCTCGACCTTCCGGAGCTTCGTGCCCGTGTTTTCGAGGATCGACTTGAGGAGGTCGTGCGTCATCGGACGCGGAAGGTCAACCCCCTCGAGGACCAGGACGATCGCATTCGCCTCCAGGAGCCCGATCCAGATCGGAAGGACCCGCTGGTTCTGCCGGTCCCGCAATACGACGACGGGCGATTTCGTCACGGGATCGACCGTCACGCCGGCCACCGTCATCTCCTTCGGCATCCCGCTACCTCTCCTCTCCGGAAAGGGTGTGCGCCGCGGAGGCGGAAACGAACACCTCGCGGATCGGACCGTTCCCGGTTCCCGGGGTGAAATTCACCATCTTGTGGCACGGGGTCCGGCCGCACAGCCGCCCGGGATCCCTCGCGCTCTCTCCTTCGACGAGGACGGGATACGTCCGTCCGACCGCATCCGCGAGGCGGTCCCGCGTGTGCCCGTCCTGCAGGGCCTGGAGGATCCGAAGCCTCTCTGCGCTTTCGGACGGATCCACCCCTCCCGTCATTTCGGCGGCCCTTGTGCCGGGTCTGGGGGAGAAGCGGAAGGAGAACGACGAGTCGTACCGGACCTCCTCCATGACGGACAAGGTGTCCCGGAAATCCGCTTCCGTCTCCCCCGGGAATCCGACGATGAAGTCCGAGGAGTACGCCATGCCGGGTCGCGCGGTGCGCAGCGCGGCGATCTTCCGGAGGTACTCTCCCCGGGTGTATCCCCGTCCCATCGCGGAAAGAATGCGGTCGGACCCCGACTGGAGCGGAAGGTGGATATGCGGGCAGACGGTTTCGGTCTCCCCGATGAGCCCGATGGTCCGGTCGTCGAGGTCCCGGGGATGGGAAGTGATGAAACGGACGCGGAGGATCCCCTCCACCCGCGCGATCCGGCGCAACAGTTCGAAAAAAGGGATCTCCCCTTCCTTCTTTCCGTACGAGTTCACGTTCTGCCCGAGAAGAACGATCTCCCGGACGCCTTTTTCGGCGAGCGCGCGGATCTCGGAGAGGATGGAGGAGGAGGCGCGGCTGACTTCCGGACCGCGGACGACCGGGACGATGCAGTAGGCGCAGAAGTTTTCGCACCCCTGCATGATGGCCACCATGGCGGAAACGGCGCCGTCCGCAAGGTACGGCGAGACGTCCCAATGCCCGACGTCCCCGTCCATCGAGAGCATGACGGACGGGAGGCGGTCCTCCGCCCGCCGAACCATCTCCGGGAGCCGGGAGATGTTGTGCGTCCCGAAGACGAGGTCGACGTGGGGCGCCTTTCCGCGCAACGTTTCGCCGGCCTGCTGCGCCAGGCACCCTCCGACACCGACGAGCCGCCCCGAGCGGCCCCTCTTCCAGCGGCGGAGCGTGCCGAGCTCGCTGTAGATCTTCCGGTCGGCCTTGTCGCGGATGCTGCAGGTGTTGAGAAGAACGAGGTCGGCCTCCTCGAGCGAGGAGGCGGGAGCGTAGCCGGCTCCGGACAGGAGCGATAGCATCCTCGCGGAGTCCACCGCGTTCATCTGGCAGCCGAACGTCTTGATGTAGACGGTGCGCCGCATGACCCCACATTATACCCCGGGGGAGGCGTCCGTCACCGGCTCCGTTTCTTCGCCTTCCTTCCCGCGGGGGACGGTTTGCCGTTCAGGAAGTGGAACGCGAAGCTGTGGTCCACGACCTTTTCCGAGATGGTGTACGGGTCGGTCCGCTTCATCGCCATCCGGGAGAGGAGCGGCTCGAGAAGCCCATGGCGGTCGAGATCGGAGACCGCCTTCTCGATCAGGCGCGTCTTCAGGATCTCGAGGAGCTCGACGCGGGCCTTTTCCCGGAGGTATTTCGACAGGACCGGGTCCTGGTGGACGTACCCGCTGTGCCGTTCGACCTCTTCCATCAGGGCGGCGGTCCCCGTGTCGGTGGCGGCCACCGTGGAGACGACCGGGGGTCTCCACTCCCCGTCGGCGTACGTCCCCATCGAGACCATCGTCTCGATCTCCCGGCGGGTCTTGTCCGCCCCGTCGCGGTCGGACTTGTTCACGACGAAGATGTCGGCGATCTCCAGTATGCCGGCCTTGATCGCCTGGATGTCGTCGCCCAGTCCCGGCACCACGACCACCAGGTTCGTGTGGGCGACCTTGACGATTTCGACCTCGTCCTGCCCCACTCCCACCGTCTCGATGAGGATGACGTCCTTCCCCATGGCGTCCATGACGTTCACGATGTCGATGGTGGAGCGGGACAGCCCCCCGAGGTGACCGCGGGTGGCCAGGCTCTTGATGAAGACCCCCTCGTCGAGGGCGTGGGACTGCATCCGGATCCGGTCGCCGAGGATGGCGCCGCCGGTGAACGGACTGGTGGGGTCGATCGCGACGATGCCGACCGTCCTGCCGCCGCTCCGCAGCATCGCGGTCATCCGGTTGACCAGGGTCGATTTCCCGGAGCCCGGAGCCCCGGTGATGCCGACGATGTAGGCGCGCCCGGTGTGGCGGTACAGCGTCTTGAGGGTCCGGATGGCGGAAGGGAGCTCGTCGTCCAGGTCGCGCATCAGCCGCGCGGCGGCCCGGACGTCCCCTGAGAGGATCTCTCTGGGGGCGACGGACATTCAGTGCTCCCTCGAAGGCGTATCGTGAATACGCCGAGGGAGGGTAACGAAGCCGGGGCGGATGCAGCGGCGCTCGAATGTGAGCGTATTTATGAAAGGGAGCACTTAGTACCCCCGGATCAGCTTGCGGGCGATGATGATCCTCTGCACCTCGGAGGTCCCCTCGCCGATCTCGCAGAGCTTGGCGTCGCGCATGAACCGCTCCGCCGGGTACTCCTGCGTGTACCCGTACCCGCCGAAGATCTGCACCGCCTTGATGGTCCCCCGCATCGCCGCCTCGGAGGCGAACAGCTTCGCCATCGCCGCTTCCTGCGCGTACGGGAGCCCCCGGTCCTTCAGGTACGCGGCGCGGAACGTCAGGAGCTCCGCGGCCTCGAGTTCGGTCGCCATGTCGGCGAGCATCCACTGGATCGCCTGGAACTCCGCGATGGGCTGGCCGAACTGGGTCCTCTCGCGGGCGTACGACAGCGCCTCCTGCATCGCCCCCATGCCGATCCCCGTGGCGAGGGCCGCGATCGAGATCCTTCCCCCGGCGAGGTTCCGCATCGTGTCCCGGAAGCCGGAGTTCACCGTTCCCACGATCGCGTCGTCCCCGACCTCCATGTCCTCGAACACCAGCTCCGCCGTGTCGGAGGAGCGCATACCCAGCTTGTCGAGCTTCCGGCCGACCGAGAGTCCCTTCGTCCCCGCGGGGACCACGAAGGCCGTGATCCCGTCCTTCCCCTTCTCCTTGTCCGTCACGGCCAGGATCACGTACACCCCGCCGACGCTCCCCTGCGTGATGAACATCTTGTTCCCGTTGATGATCCATCGGTCGCCCGCCCGTTCGGCCCTCGTGCGCATCGCGACGGAATCCGAGCCGGACCCGGGCTCGGTGAGCCCCCAGGCTCCGAGCGTCGAACCGGATGTGAGGCCGGGGAGGTATCTCCGCTTGATCTCCTCGGAACCGAACCCGAGGATGTGGGCGGTGCAAAGGGAGTTGTGGGAGGCTACGGTGAGCCCCAGGGAGCCGTCCCCCCGGGCGATCTCGGAGACGGCGATCGCGTAGCTCACCGTGTCCATCCCGGCGCCGCCGTACTCCTCCGGGACCATCGCCCCCAGGATCCCGAGCTCTCCGAGCTTCGCGACCGTCTCCGACGGGAATTTCCCGGTGACGTCCCAGTCGTGCGCGTGCGCGCGCACCTCCTTCGCGACGAACGAGCGCAGCATGTCCCGCAGCGCCTGCTGCTCGGACGTGAGCGAAAAGTCGACTTCCCCGTTTTTCGGGCACGCGCCAGCCGTCATTCCCGATCCCCTCCCGTGATCTCTTCCCGTCCTAACGGCGCGGCTGGATCCGGCCGTTCACGTATTCGACGATCTCCTGGATCGTGGTCCCCGGCGTGAACACCCGGTCCACTCCCTTCTTCATCAGCTTGGGGATGTCCCCGTCGGGGATGATCCCGCCTCCGAAGACGACCACGTTCCCCATCTTCTTCTCCTTCAGGAGCTCCATCACCTTCGGGAAGAGGTAGTTGTGCGCACCGGAGAGGATGGAGAGGCCGATCCCGTCGACGTCTTCCTGGGCCGCCGCGTTCACGATCATCTCCGGCGTCTGGTGCAGCCCGGTGTAGATGACCTCGATGCCGGCGTCCCGCAGCGCCCGCGCGATGATCTTGGCGCCCCGGTCGTGGCCGTCGAGCCCCGGCTTCCCGACCAGGATGCGGACCTTACGGGAACTTTTCCCCTGCGGGGGGGCCGCCTTCGCCGACTTTCCCTTTGCCGTCGCCATGTCCTTTCCTCCTGGAAAATGTCTTCCTAGAACATCGCGGGGTCGGTGTAGACCCCCATCGTCTCACGGAGGGTATCGCACATCTCGCCCAGCGTCACGTACTCCCTCGCGGCGTCGACCAGGAGCGGCATCAGGTTCACCTTCGGGTCGAGGGAGGCTTCCGAAAGCGCCGAGAGCCGCGACTCGACCCGCTTCCGGTTCCGTTTCCGGCGGACGTCCCGTGTCCTCGCCACCTGCCGCCTCTCGACGTCCGGATCGATCTTGAGCAGGGGGATCGGAGGCTCCTCGTCGATCTTGTACGCGTTGACCCCGACGATCCGCTTCTCGCCCGAGTCGACCAGCCGTTGGTGGTGGAACGCGGCGTCCGCGATCTCCCGCTGCGGGTATCCCCGCTTGACCGCCGCCACCATGCCGCCCATGTCGTCGATCCGGCGGATGTACTCCATCGCCTTCGCCTCCATCTCGTCGGTCAGCCGCTCGACGAAGAACGAGCCGCCCAGCGGGTCGATGGTGTTCGCCGCGCCGGACTCCTCGGCGATGATCTGCTGGGTCCGCAGGGCGACCATCACCGACTGCTCCGTGGGGAGGGCCAGTGTCTCGTCCATCGAGTTGGTGTGCAGCGACTGGGTTCCTCCGAGGACGCCGGACAGCGCCTGGAGGGCGACCCGCACGACGTTGTTCATCGGCTGCTGGGCGGTGAGCGTGCAGCCGGCCGTCTGCGTGTGGAACCGCAGCTTCCAGGAGTTCTCGTCCTTCGCGTGGAACCGGTCCCGCAGGATGCGCGCCCACATCCGCCGCGCCGCGCGGTACTTGGCGATCTCCTCGAAGAAGTCCATGTGCGCGTTGAAGAAGTAGGAAAGCCGCGGGGCGAACTTGTCCACCGGGATTCCGGCCTCGATTCCCGCCTGGACGTACGCGATCCCGTCGGCGATGGTGAACGCGAGCTCCTGGACCGCGGTGGATCCCGCTTCCCGGATGTGGTAGCCGCTGATGCTGATCGTGTTCCACTTGGGCACGTTGTCCGCGCAGTAGGCGAGGATGTCCGTGATGATCCGCATGGACGGCTCGGGGGGGAAGATCCAGGAGTGCTGCGCGATGTACTCCTTCAGGATGTCGTTCTGGATCGTTCCGCCGAGCTTCGCGAACGGGACTCCCTGCTTCTCGGCGACCGCCAGGTACATCGCGAAGACCATCGCGGCGGGGCCGTTGATGGTCATGGAGGTCGTGACCTTGTCGAGCGGTATCCCGTCGAACAGGATCTCCATGTCCTTCAGCGAATCCACCGCCACGCCGCACATCCCCACCTCCCCCCGCGCCCGGGGAGAGTCGGAGTCGTACCCCATGAGCGTCGGGAAGTGGAACGCGGTGGAGAGGCCGGTCTGCCCCTGCGAGAGCAGGAATTTGAACCGCTCGTTGGTGTTCTCCGCGGAACCGTATCCCGCGAACTGGCGCATGGTCCAGAGCCGTCCCCGGTACATCGACGGCTGGACGCCGCGGGTGTACGGGAAGCGGCCCGGGAATCCCAGATCCTCCTCGTAATCGAGGTTGGAGAGCGCGTCGGGGGTGTAGAGGACGCCGATCTCCTCGTCGGACACCGTGGAAAAGCGCCCGAGCCGTTCCGGGGACCTGCGGATCGCCGGGGCCAGGCATTCGTCCTGCCATTTCTTCCGGTTCGAGGCGGTATCCGCGAGTCTCTTCCTGTCGTACATGGGTCGTTCCTCCCCTACCTCTCTATGCCGACGCGCGCGTCGACTCCCGCCTTGTAGTAATGCTTGATCTCGCGCATCTCCGTCACGAGGTCGGCCGCCTCCAGGATCTCGGGGGGGGCTCCCCTGCCGGTGAGAATCAGCTCCATCCCGTCCGGTTTCCGCCGCAGCGCTTCCAGCACCTCCCCGACGGGGATCAGGCCGAAATCCATGGCGCAGTTGATCTCGTCGAGGACCAGGATGTCCGCCTGCCGCCCCTCGATGATCCGTTTCGCCTTCTCCCACCCCTGCTTCGCGAGGCGGACGTCCTCCGGGTCCGGGTTCCTCCGGTTCACGAAGGTGTCCCGGCCGGCCTGGACGATCTCGACCTGGGGGGCGAGCCTCCGGACCCCCTCGAGCTCCCCGTAGTCGATCCAACCCTTCATGAACTGCAGGATCGCGACCTTCAGGCCGTGGCCGGCGGCGCGGACCGCGAGCCCGAGGGAGGCGGTCGTCTTCCCCTTCCCGTTTCCGGTGTAGACCTGCACGTACCCCTTGCCGATGTCCCCGGGACGCATTCCTCCGCCCCTACCGCAGGATCGAACGCGAGATCACCAGGCGCTGGACCTCGGACGTCCCCTCGTAGATCGTGGTCACCTTGATGTCGCGCAGGTGACGCTCCACCGGGTATTCCCGGATGTACCCGTACCCGCCGAGGACCTGGACCGCCTTGTGGCACGCGCGGTTTCCCGCCTCCGTGGCGAAGACCTTCGCCATCGAGGCTTCCTTCGCGTACGGAACCCCTTTGTCCTTCAGGAAGGCGGCCCGGTAGGCCAGAAGCTGGGCTGCGTCCAGCTCGGTGACGGCGTCCGCCAGCATCCACTGGATCGCCTGGAAATCGGAAATCGGCTGGCCGAACTGCCTCCGGTCCTTCGCGTACTCCGCCGCCGCCGCAACCGCCGCGCGGGCGATCCCGATCGCCTGGGAAGCGATCCCGATCCGCCCGCCGTCCAGCGCCGCGAGCGCGATCTTCAGCCCTTCGCCCGGCTTTCCGAGCATGGACGATTTCGGCACCCGGCAGCCGTCGAAGGAGAGGGAGACGGTGTCGGAACCTTTCAGCCCCATCTTGTGCTCGCGCTTCCCGACCGAATATCCCGGGGTCCCCGGAGGAACGAGGAACGCGGAAATCCTCCGGGGCGATTTCTGCGTGACCGCCATGACGATCGAGACGCAGGCGTTCCCTCCGTTGGTGATGAAAACCTTCGACCCGTCGATGACGAACGCGTCGCCGTCCTCCCGGGCGAAGGTCGTAAGCCCCCCCGCGTCGGATCCGGCACCGGGCTCGGTGAGGGCGAACGCGCCGGCCCCCTTTCCGCCGGACAGGAGCGGGAGGTACGCGCGTCGCTGCTCCTCGGACCCGAACCGGAAGATCGCCTCTCCCACCATGTTGGTGACCGCCATCCCGACGCCGGTGGATGCGCAGCCGCCCGCGACCTCCCGCAAGGCGACGCTGTAGGCGACCGGTCCCGCGTCGGAGCCGCCGTATTCGGCGGAGTACAGCATCCCCAGGAGCCCCAGCTCCGCGAGGCGGGTCATGTTCTCCGCCGGGTAGCGGCTCTCCTCGTCGACCGCCGCGGCCTTCGGGGCGAACTCCTTCCGCGCCAGGTTCCGGACCATGTCCTCGACCTGGAGCTGCTCTTCGGAAAGGAGGAAATCCATTTCCCGCCTACCCTTTGAGGAGCGCGGAAGCGATGACCAGCCGCTGGATCTCCGATGTCCCCTCGTAGATTTCCGTGATCTTGGCGTCGCGGAAGTGCCGCTCGGCCGGGTACTCCTTGATGTACCCGTACCCGCCGTGGATCTGGACCCCCTTGACCGCCGCGCGCATCGCCGTTTCGGACGCGTACAGCTTCGCCATGGACGACTCCTTCGAATGCCGCATCTTCCGGTCCTTCATCCACGCCGCCCGCCATGTGAGGAGCCTGGCCGCGTCGATCTCGGTCGCCATGTCGGCCAGCATCCACTGGATCGCCTGGAAGTCGCTGGTCGCCTGGCCGAACTGCCTGCGGTCCTTCGAATACGCCAGGGCGTCCGCGTACGACGCGCGGGCGATCCCGAGCGCCTGCGCGGCGATCCCGATGCGGCCGCCGTCCAGGGTGTTCATGG
>JACRNP010000030.1 GCA_016234845.1 Deltaproteobacteria bacterium
CCTACGAGCGGATCGAGGAGGAGCTCCCGCTGGTCGTCAAGCGGGACGGGCGCCGCGAGCCGTTCGACCGGCAGAAGATCCTGAACGGGATCATGAAGGCGTGCGAGAAGCGGTCCGTGAGCTACGCCACCATCGAACACCTCGTCGAATCCCTCGAAATGGAGTTCCAGGCGTCGGCCGAGAAGGAGATCTCCTCCATCCGGATCGGCGAGCGGGTCATGGAGAAACTTCTCCAGGTGGACGACGTCGCCTATGTCCGGTTCGCCTCCGTGTACCGGCAGTTCAAGGACGTAAGCCAGTTCGTCGAGGAGATCAAGACGCTGATCACCGAGCCCGGCGACCGCCGCGGCCAGAAGTGATGGCACGCCCCCCGTTTCCGCACCCCGGGTTCATGCGGGAGGCGGTTCGGCTGGCGAGGAAGGGGCTCGGGCGGACCGCGCCGAATCCGGCCGTCGGGGCGGTGGTCGTGCGCGCGGGTCGGATCGTCGGAAAGGGGTAC
The DNA here is from genome assembly GCA_016234845.1 of Deltaproteobacteria bacterium. Lineage (NCBI taxonomy): Bacteria > Pseudomonadati > Myxococcota > Myxococcia > Deltaproteobacteria bacterium. Next base: position 500 of record JACRNP010000030.1, read on the forward strand.
CACCGGGCGGCGGGGATGCCCCACGCCGAGGTCGTGGCGTTGCTCCAGGCGGGGAGCGCCGCCCGCGGGGCGGACCTGTACGTGACGCTCGAACCGTGCGACCACCACGGGCGCACCGGGCCGTGCACGGCGGCGAGGCCGGCGTCACGGTCCACGAAGGGCTCCTTCAGGCGGCGGCGGCGGAAATCACCCGCGGGTTCCGCCGATGGGTCGTGTCCGGGGCCCCGTTCGTGACGCTGAAGCTCGCGATATCCCTCGACGGACAGATCGCCTCGGCCGCGGGCGACTCCCGATGGATCTCGGGCGAGCCGGCGAGGCATCGCGTCCACCGGATGCGGTCGGAGGCGGACGCCGTGATGGTGGGGGGCGGCACGGCGCGGCGGGACGACCCGCGGTTGACCGCCCGTTATCCGGGAAGCCGGCAGCCGAAACGGGTGGTGCTGACCTCCCGCCCCGCCGAACTGCTCCAGCGGCGCATGCTCCGGGAGGAGGGCGGCGAGGTGATCGTCGCCTGCCCGACCGGGATCGGGAAGCGCGACGTGGAGGCGCTCCGGTCGCTGGGAGCCCGCGTCCTCCCGTTGCCTTCGCGCCAGGGGAAGGTGCGGGCGCGCGATTTCCTCGCCGCGCTGGGCGCGGAAGGCGTCACCTCCCTGCTGGTCGAGGGGGGAGGCGGGATCGCGGGGTGGCTCGCGGAGGAGGGAGCGGTCGACCGGTACGTCGTGTACGTCGCGCCGCTCCTGCTGGGAGAGGGCGTCCGCGCGGTTTCCGGGTGGGCGGCGAAATCCCCCGCCGCGGGGAAACGCCTCGTTTTCACCTCCGTCCGCCGCGTCGGGCCCGACATCGAGATCACGGCGGAACCGGCGGAGGGACGATAATGTTCACCGGCATCGTGGAGGACATCGGCACCGTGGAGTCGCTCTCGCCGCTCCGCGCGGGGACGGCGTTGACGGTCGCGACGGGCCTTCCCGTGGGGGATTTCGCCATCGGGGAATCGATCGCGGTGTCCGGGGTGTGCCTGACCGTGACGGCGAAGGGGCGGGGGACGTTCACCGCGGACGTCTCGAAGGAGACGCTGTCGAAGAGCACGCTCGGCGCCGTCCGACCGGGGGCGAAGGTGAACCTGGAGCGGTCCCTCACCCTCTCGGGCCGCCTCGGCGGTCACATCGTCTACGGGCACGTGGACGGGACCGGCGTCCTTCGGGAGATCCGCCCCATCGGGGAAGCGCGGGTATTCCATCTGCAGGCCGATCCTTCTATAATGAAGTTCGTGGTTTACAAGGGGGCGGTGGCCGTGGACGGCGTAAGCCTCACGGTCAGCGCCGTCCGCCAGGACGGATTCGAACTGGCCCTCATCCCGCTCACGCTCGACCGGACGACCCTCGGGGGCGCGCGTCCCGGAGACCGGGTCAACCTGGAAGTCGACATCGTGGGGAAGTACGTCCTGTCGCACTTGGAGAGACGCGGCGAGGGAGGGGTGACGCTCGATTTTCTGAAAAAACACGGTTTTTCGTGAGGAAGGACGAGGTAGGCGGATGCCGCTTTCGAAGATAGAGGATGCCCTCGAGGACATCCGGGCCGGGAAGATGGTCATCCTCGTGGACGACGAGGACCGCGAAAACGAGGGGGACCTGACCCTCGCGGCGGAGTTCGTCACCCCCGAGGCGATCAACTTCATGGCGCGGCACGGGCGCGGCCTGATCTGCATGAGCATCACCGAGGAGAAGGCGAAGCAGCTCCAGCTCCCTCCGATGGTCCACGACAACTCCTCTCCGTTCGGCACCGCCTTCACGGTATCGATCGAGGCGCGGCGCGGCGTGAGCACCGGGATCTCCGCGCACGACCGGGCCACGACCATACGGACCGCCATATCGGAGACCGCGCGCCCCGACGATCTCGTCCGTCCCGGGCACGTCTTTCCCATCATCGCCCGGAAAGGCGGGGTGCTCGTCCGGGCGGGGCAGACGGAAGGATCGGTGGACCTCGCGCGCCTGGCCGGCGTGACCCCGGCGGGCGTGATCTGCGAAATCATGAACGAGGACGGCACGATGGCCCGGATGCCCGACCTCGAGGCGGTCGCCGCGGAGCACGGGCTGAAGATCGTCTCGATCCAGGACCTGGTCGAACACAGGATGCGGCGCGAGCGGATGGTGACGCGGTGCGGAGAGACCCGGATGCCGGTCCGCTCCGGCGGCGAGTTCACGGCGTACCTCTACCGGAACGAGCTGAACGGCGACACGCACATCGCGCTGGTGAAGGGGGAGATCCGGTCCGGTGCCCCCGTCCTGGTCCGCGTCCACTCCGAGTGCCTCACCGGGGACGTGTTCGGATCGCTCCGGTGCGACTGCGGGGAGCAGCTGCACAAGGCCCTCCGCCGGATCGAGACGGATGGGGCGGGCGTCCTCCTCTACATGCGGCAGGAGGGGCGGGGGATCGGGCTGGAGAACAAGATCCGCGCCTACAACCTGCAGGACAAGGGGTTCGACACCGTCGAGGCGAACGAGAAGCTGGGGTTCAAGGCCGACCTTCGCGACTACGGGGTCGGGGCGCAGATCCTGGTGGACCTCGGAATCCGGAAGATCCGGCTCCTGACGAACAACCCGAAGAAGATCATCGGGCTGTCCGGATACGGGCTGCAGGTGGTGGAGCGGGTGCCGATCGAGGTGGCTCCCAACGAGGCGAACGTCCGGTATCTCCGGACGAAGAAGAAGAAGATGGGGCACATTCTGAACGTCGAGTAGGAGGCTATAGTATGGCGCGCGTCATCGAAGGGGATCTGCAGGGACAGGGGGTCAAGGTCGCGATCGTCGTGTCGCGATTCAACAGCTTCATCACCGAGCGCCTGCAGGACGGCGCGCTCGACGCCCTGCGGCGGCACGGCGTGGACGAGAAGGGGATCACCGTGATCAAGGTCCCGGGGGCGTTCGAGCTCCCCCTGGCGGTTCGCAAGGTCGCCGGCCAGAAGGTCGACGCCGTGATCGCGCTCGGGGCGCTCATCCGCGGCGGAACCCCGCACTTCGACTACCTGAGCGCCGAGGTGACCAAGGGCGTCGCGCAGGCGATGCTCGACACGGGGGTCCCGGTCTCGTTCGGCGTGCTCACCACCGACACGGTGGAACAGGCGATCGAGCGGGCGGGAACCAAGGCCGGGAACAAGGGCGCCGAAGCGGCGCAGTCCGCGCTGGAGATGGTCAGCCTGCTCCGGAAGATGTAGCCCCGGCGCACCGGGAGGAACTGGAACGCCGTGCGCAGGGAGTCCCGGGAGAAGGTTTTCCAGACGTTGTTCATGATGGACGTCCTGGGGGTTGGCCCCGACGAGGCCATCCCCCTTTTCGCATTGGCGTCGGCCCCGCCGTCCGACCCGGACTATTACAGGGAAACGGTCCACGGGGCCTGGGAGCGCCGGGAAGAGGTCGACGCCCTCATCCGCGAGGCGGCGGAGAACTGGCGGATCGAACGGATGGCGCTCGTGGACCGGAACATCCTGCGGTTGGGAGCGTACGAGATCCTGCACGGCCGCGACATCCCGTTCGCCGTCGCGATCAACGAGGCGGTCGATCTGGGGAAGCGGTTCGGGGCGGAGGAGTCCGGCGCGTTCGTGAACGGAATTCTCGACCGGATCTCCGAGATGGCGCGGAAAAAGACGGAGGGAGCGCGGTGAAGTACAGTCCCCGGGACATCGAAGGGAAGTGGCAGAAGGTCTGGGACGAGGCGGGAGTCTCCCGCTGCCCGGACACCCTCTCCGCGCCGAAATACTACTGCCTCGAGATGTTCCCGTACCCGTCGGGCCGGATCCACATGGGACACGTCCGGGTCTACACCATCGGCGACCTCCTCGCCCGCTTCAAGCGGATGCGGGGATTCCAGGTGCTCCACCCGATCGGGTGGGACGCCTTCGGCCTCCCCGCGGAGAACGCCGCGTTCCGCCACGGGACGCACCCCGCCAAGTGGACGTGGGAGAACATCGCCTTCATGCGGGAGCAACTGAAGCAGATGGGGATCTCCTACGACTGGGACCGCGAATTCGCCACCTGCTCCCCGGACTACTACCGCTGGGAGCAGCTCTTTTTCCTCTGGATGATGAAGGACGGGCTGGCGTACCGGAAGCGCGCCACCCTCAACTGGTGCGGAGAGTGCCAGACGGTCCTCGCGAACGAGCAGGTGAACCGCGACGGCACCTGCTTCATCCACGACCAGACCCCGGTGACCCAGAAGGAGCTCGAGCAGTGGTTCGTCGGGATCACGAAGTACGCCGACGAACTGCTCGAAGGGCACCGCGAGCTCGCCGGCGGGTGGCCGGAGAATATCCTCGAGATGCAGCGGAACTGGATCGGCCGCAGCGAGGGGGCCGAGATCCGGTTCCCGCTGGCGGACGGAGGCGGGGACATCACGGTCTTCACGACCCGGCCCGACACGCTGTACGGCGCCACCTTCATGAGCATGGCGCCGGAGCACCCGATGGCGATGGAGTTCGCCCGGAAGGCCGGCCGCGAGAAGGAGGTCGCGGAGTTCGTCGACCGGGTGACCCGTCAGGACCGGATCGCGCGCACGAGCGAAGAGCTGGTCAAGGAAGGGGTGTTCACCGGCGGGTATTGCGTGAACCCGGTCACGGGGAACCGGATCCCGGTCTACGCCGCCAACTTCGTCCTCTACGAATACGGCACCGGAGCCGTCATGGCGGTCCCGGCGCACGACCAGCGCGACTTCGAGTTCGCCCGGAAGTACGGACTCCCGGTGGAGGTGGTCGTCCAGCCAGAAGGGGGTGATCCGCTCGACCCCGCGACCATGGCGGCGGCCCACGAGGGGGATGGCCGACTGGTCCGCTCCGGCCCCTTCGGCGGGCTGTCGAGCGAGGACGGGAAGAAGGAGATCACGAAGCACCTCGAGGGGAAGGGACTCGGGCGCGGAAAGGTCCAGTTCCGCCTGAGGGACTGGGGCGTCAGCCGCCAGCGGTACTGGGGATGTCCCATCCCGGTGATCCACTGCGAGGCGTGCGGCGTGGTGCCGGTCCCGGAGAAGGATCTTCCCGTGGTCCTGCCGGAAGACCTCCCGTACACGCGGGAGCGCGGGAACCCGCTGGTAGCGGCGGAGGAGTGGTGCCGGGTCCCGTGTCCCTCGTGCGGCCGCCCCGCCCGGCGGGAGACCGACACGTTCGACACCTTCTTCGAGTCGAGCTGGTACTTCCTGCGGTACATCGACCCGAAGAACGACCGGGCGCCCCTCGATCCGGAGAAGATGCGCCGTTTCGCGCCGGTGGACCAGTACGTCGGCGGCGTCGAGCACGCGTGCATGCACCTGATCTACGCGCGGTTCTTCCACAGGTTCCTTCGCGACAAGGGGCTCGCCCCCGGGAACGAGCCGTTCGCGCGCCTCCTGTCCCAGGGGATGGTGTGCATGCAGACGAACGAATGTCCCAAGCACGGCTGGCGGTATCCCGAGGAGGTCGACGAGAAGGGAGCGTGCCGGCAGTGCGGCGAGAAGGTCGACGTCGGCCGCTCGATGAAGATGTCGAAGTCCAAGCGGAACGTCGTCGAACCGTCCACGCTGATCGAGCGATACGGGGCGGACACGGCCCGCGTGTTCATCCTCTTCGCCGCGCCGCCCGAGAAGGACCTCGACTGGAACGAGCAGGGGGTGGAGGGAGCGTACCGGTTCCTCGGGCGGGTGCACCGGCTGATCGCCCAGCGGGCGAAGGAGATCGCCGCCGCCCCGCGCGACCGGATCGAATCGGAGGAGGTCCGTCGTGTCCGCCAGGTGACCCACCGGACCCTCATCAAGGTGACCGGCGACGTGGAGGAGCGGTTCCACTTCAACACCGCGATCTCCGCCATCATGGAGATGGTCAACTTCCTCTACCTCGTGGACGACGACGCCTGGAAGGGCGGCCCCGTCTCCGCCGCGCTCGCGGAGTCGGTGGAGATCCTCCTCCACATGCTGTTCCCGTTCGCCCCGCACCTGTCCGAGGAGCTGTGGTCCCGCATCGGCGGCGATGGGCTTCTCTGCCGCAGGCCGTGGCCCGTTCCGGACGCGGAAGTCGCCCGGGAGGACCAGGTCGAGGTGGTCGTCCAGGTGAACGGGAAGGTGCGCTCCAGGATGGTCGTGGGCGCGGGCGCCGGGGAGGCGGAGGTCGGCGCGATCGCGATGGCCGATCCGCGGGTCCGGGAGTACACCTCCGGGAAGACCATACGGAAAACCGTCTATGTCCAAGGCAAGCTCTACAGCATCGTCGCCACATGAGGCGTTCCGCCCCGTGACGCACCGAGCGGCGGCGATCCTCGTCGCGTTCGCCCTCGCGGCATCGGGGTGCGGGTACAGCCTCCAGCCGGTGGGGAAGAATCGTTTCTCCGACCCCTCGGTCCGGATCGACCTTTCCCCCTTCGCGAACTACACCCCCGAGGCCGATGCCGGCCCCTACATCGCCGCCCGCCTGCGCGAGGAGCTTCGCAGATCCGGATTCCGTGGCGCGTTCGATCCGTCCGCCGCCGACTTCCTCGTCGAGGGGAAGGTCCGCGAGGCGCGCGACGACGTCTTCTCCCACGGGACCGACCGGTTCGCGCTGGAGCATCGCCTGACCGTCGTGGCGGAAATCCGGGTGATCGAGGTCGTCCGAGGCGGGGTGCTGTGGAAGGACGCAGGGGTAAGCGAGACCGTTTCCTATTTTTCGGGCCCCGACGCCCAGTACAAGGAAGCAAACCGCCGCGCGGCGTTCGAGGAGGCGGTACGCCGCATGGTCCTCCGGATGGCCCAGACGCTCCGCGTGATCCTTTGAAACGATCTTCTCCCTTCCGTATCTTCCAGGCGTGGATCGACAGGGGGCCCGCTCCGGCGTACCTGCTCTACGGCGGAGGCGCCGGAATCGCCGGGCTTCTGGCCCACGAGTGGGAGCGGGTCTTGAGGGCGGAAGGGAAATCGGTGGAGACGTACGGGTGGACCGCCGCGGAGCTGGAGCGCGATTCCTCCTCGATCGCCTGGCGTTCCCCGTCGTTCTTCGCGTCCATGCGGATCTACGTGCTCCCGGACCTGGCCGAAACGAAGAAGGCCGGACGGGACGCGGTCAAGTCGTACCTCGCGGCCCCCGAACCTTCGGCGATCCTGATCCTGCACGGGACCGACTTCCGCCAGGCGAAGACGTTCTCCGCCGCCGCGAACCTTCCTTCGGCGGCGCCGGGCGAAGAGCAGGCGATCGACGCGTTGGCCGGCCACGCCGTCGCGGTCGCCCTCGAAGCGGGGCGACGGTTGTCGAAGGAGTCGGCCCTGTTCCTCGCCCGCTGGACGGGTGCGTCGTTCGAGGCGATGACGTCCGAGCTCGGGAAACTGCTCGCGTACTCGTCGGGAAAGGCGGAGATTTCGGAGGAGGACATCCGGGCCGTCTGCGTCTTCCGCGGAGACGTGAGCCCGTTCCAGCTCGCGGAAGCGCTGGTGCGGAAAGACCGTCCGGGGTGCCTGTCGCTCCTCCGACGCTTCGCGCAAAACGCCAAGGACGAGGAGTATCACCAGTTGATCGGCGCGGTCGCCTGGTACCTCCGGGACCGGATTCGCGGGAAAGGGGGAGCGGTGACGCCGGGGAGGGCGGCCGAACTCTTCGAGGCGCTGTCCCGGATCGACCGCGATTTGAAGGGGGAGAGCAGGCTCCCCCCCGCGCAGGTTTTCGAGATCCGGGTGCTATCGGTGCTGGCGTAGAGGGAGGGCGGCGCTACTTCTTCGCGGCCGCCTTGTGGACGGCTTTCGCCAACCGGGAGATCTTCCGGGCCGCGGTCTTCCTGTGCAGTACGCCCTTGGACCCCGCGCGCGCGATCGCCGACGCCGCCTTGCGGAGCAGTTCGGCGCTCTTCTCTCCCGCCTCTTCGATCTCCGCCCGTACGTCCTTCACGATGGACTTCACGGTCGAGCGGACGTGCCGGTTCCTCGCCCGGCGCTTCAGGCTCTGCTTGTGCCGCTTCACGGCCGACGCTAACTTCGCCAAACTGTGCCTCCTCGGGATTCATTCGGTACAATGGAAAGACATTCATTTAATATCAGGAGGCATCAAATGTCAAAAGGAAATCGGGCACCTTCCGGCGTCGCGGCGTCGCGGGGCGGGTTTCACCGTGCGGCCGTCGTCCGGGTCCCTTCCGGATTCGCGACCCTGGTTTTCCGGGACGGCAGGATCGCGGCCGTGTCGATGGAATCGTCGGAACGCCGTCTGCTCGCCGTGGTCCGGTCGCTCTTTCCCGGCGTGCGGCACACGACCCTGACCACGCATCCCGGGACGGCATCGCTTCGCCGGTACGCCGCCGGCAGCTTTCCTTCCCCGGGGGAAATCCTGGCGCTTCCGTTCGACTGGGAGGCCGTATCCCCCTTCGACCGCAGCGTGCTCGAGGCCGCCGCGTCCGTCCCCGCGGGGAAGACATCCTCCTACGGCGCGGTTGCCGCAGCTTCCGGACACCCGGGAGCGGCAAGGGCGGCGGGCGGGGCGCTCGGCCGCAATCCGTGGCCGGTGCTGATCCCGTGCCACCGCGTGATCGGCGCGGACGGACGGCTCACCGGGTACGGAAAAGGAGTGGCGGCGAAGAAACGCCTTCTCGATTTCGAATCGAATCGATCCTGACGAATCCGGGTTGCACATTTATCGGGCAATCCGTTGGGGGGGGCACTCCTGCGCGGACGGTCCAAATTTTCCACAGGGGAATCCACAGATACTCCACAAAGGGTGTGGAAAAAGAAGACGGGGTTCACCCGATCGAATTCTTCGCCATCTCCCAGAGACGATCCAGGGTCCGCATGTCCGCCGTTTCGATGGAACTCCCCGTTTCCGATGCGATTTTTTCCATCTCACGGAAACGACGCTCGAACCGGTCGTTGGCCGCCATCATGGCGACCTCCGGGTTCAGATCGAGGAATCTCGCCAGGTTCACGACGGCCAGGAGGACATCCCCCAGTTCATGCTCCAGCCGCGCCGGATCCCCCTGTGCCATCTCGTTTTTCAGCTCCGCCAGTTCCTCTTCCACTTTTTCGAGGACCTGCTCCTTCCGCTCCCAGTCGAATCCCGCCCTCGCGGCCTTCCTGGACATCTTCGCCGCCCGCAACAGGGAGGGGAAATCCCTCGGGATTCCTCCGATGATCGATCCCTCTCCGCGGTTTTCCACCGTGCGCTTTATGCGGTCCCACTGAAGGGAAACGGCCTCCGGGCTGTCGGCCCGGGTGTCGCCGAAAACGTGCGGGTGCCTGCGGATCATCTTCTCCGTGATGGACGATACGACGTCGGAAATGCCGAACTCCCCGTGTTCGCTGGCGATCTGGGCGTGAAACAGGATCTGGAGGAGCAGATCCCCCAGTTCCTCGCACAGGAGAGCGGGCTCTTTTTTCCGGATCGCGTCGACCACCTCGTGGGTTTCCTCGACGAGGTACTGCCGAAGCGACTCGTGGGACTGGGCGCGGTCCCACTCGCAACCGCCCTCGCCGCGGAGGCGGGCCATGATTTCCACGAGTTTCCCGAATTCGTCCATGGGTCCCCGATTCCCGGGATGCTTTTGGAAACACCCCTTTTCCCCGGACTAATGTTAGCATAATCCTTTATGGCCCGATGGTTTCCCAACCGGCCCCGGTCCTGCGCGTCGTTCGCAGCGCCGGTTCTCCTGTTCCTGCTCGTATCCGTTCCCTATCCGGCGGCTGCCGGCCGGTTCCCCGGCTACTCCGACGAGGTGCGGGCACAAGCGGAGACCGTTGTCGACGCGGCTCTTCCCGGAAAGGAGGAGACGCTCGAACGGGAGGTCCGGTCCCTGCGTCGGCTGATGTTCGACCACGGGATCCTGTCGATCAACGAAATCCCGGACCGGATATTCGAGCGCGCCGCGCGCGAGGGGTGGAAACGCAGGGCCGGCAGCGTCCTGCGCCCGGTGACCCGCGTCGCCCCCTACTCGGTTCCCCTCTGGGCGTGGCTTCTCCGGGAGGACATCCCGGACCTGGCCCTCGACCGTGTATTGGAGGATTTCAGCGGGCTGGAAGGATCCCTTCGCCAGTTCGGTCCGGGGCTGCTCGGCTACGCCGCATGGCTGCTTCTTTTCTTCAGCGCGTCGGCGTGCTGGTTCGCGGTCTGGTCGTCGATCTCCCTGTTCCTGCGCGCCCGCCCCTCCCTCGCTTCCGACATCTCCAGGATCTTCTCGAGGTTTCCGCGGCCCGACGCATGGGCTTCCGCCGCGACGCTCTGCTGTTTCGTCGCCCCTCTCGTATCCGGGGCAGGGCTTGCGGTGGCGGCGGTGTTCTGGATCATGCTCTCCGCGGCGTACCTGCGCAGGAGGGAGCTGGTGATCGCGTCGGTGACGATCATCCTCCTGTCCGGCGTGTACGTCGCCGGCGGCCTGTTCCGATCGATCTCGGGGGTTTCCGGAGAGGCGGGGCGGGGAGGATGGCTTGGAGTCGAGGGATACGCCCCCGCAGCGTGGCCGGAATCGAATCCATCGCCGGACAATCCGTTTTCCGGCCCCGGGTGGGAGGCGATGATCGGATACTCGCGGGCCCGGGCCGAGATGCAGTCGGGAAACCCTTCGCAGGCGGAGGCGATGTGGACGAATCTGCTCCCGATGGGCGGCGACCTGCCGGGGGTGTACAACAACCGCGGGATCGTCCGCGCCCGGCTCGGTAGAACCGAGGAGGCGCTGGCCGACTTCGAGGCCGCCATAACGTTCACCCCCGGGGGGGGGCCGGCGCACTGGAACGCCTACCAGTTGTACCTGCGGGAGTTCCGCCTGGAGCAGGCGGGGAAGATACAGGCGGCCGCCTGGTCCAGCCTGCGGGAGATGAAACCGTTCGACTTCCGCGCGGAGGAGATGACCCGCGGAGAGCTCGTCGCCTCGCCCCTCCGCGTGGGGGACGTCTGGCGGAGCATGTTCGCGCACCGGGGCGCGTGGTTTTCGAGCGGGAGGGAGAATCCGTTCCTCCCGCGGTTCTTCACCCCGCTTCCGTCATCGTGGATCCCGCTGTTTCTCGCCGCGGGATTGTTCTGGGCGACCTTGTGGAAGCTTCTTTCGCGCAAGATCTGGATGCACAACACATGCCGCGCCTGCGGGAGCCGCTCCCTGATCGTCGGAAGCCGCGAAACCACCGACATCTGCAACGCGTGCCGTGCGCAGGTCGGGGCCGGGGTGCGTCCCGGGGAGGAGCGCGAGAGGAGGCTCTTCGGCATCGGGATGCACCGACGTTTCGTGAGGGCCTGCTCGGTCCTGGTCCCCGGGGCGGGGGCGCTGTGGGCGGGCAAGGAGCTCCGGGCGATGATCTTCGGGGGGATCCTCTCGACCCCATTGGGAGCGTTCACCGTCTCCATCGGGGCGGGGAGGATGAACCACGCGCTGATCACCGACATGCAGACCAGCGTAACCGTGGCCGCCGCCGCCGCGACGGTGATCGTATGGGTAATCGGTGCGGTGTGGGGTTGGCGCTCGTTCGACGCGCTACAGGGCAAGTTCAACGTCGCGATCGAGGGGAAGTGACGGTGCAGGGGAAAATCGCCGATTTCAGCATCCCGGACATCTTCCAGCTGGTCTCCTCGCAGCGGAAGAGCGGCTCCCTGGCGATTTCCGGGAACGACCGGGTCACCGTATTCCTCTTCTCGGACGGGAGGATCGTGGACGTTCAGCCGGACCGGCGGGAGGCCCGGTCGCTGTTGGGCACGATGCTCCGGGATGCGGGGTACCTGACCGACGGGGAGCTCAGGCGGTATCTCGAATCGCAGGGAGGGGGAGGGAAAAAGCTCGGGGAGATCCTGGTCGAGAAGGGAAAGATCTCCGGAGAGCTCCTCGGGCGGTACCTCGCGCTCCAGATCAAGGAGTGCGTGTTCGACGTCCTGACCCTGCGCGACGGCGAGTACCGGTTCGAGGGGTTCCTCGTCCGCCCTCCCCCGTGGGCAGGCAAGGAGATCCGGCCGGACGTCCTGATGATGGAGGGGATGCAGTTCCTGGACGAATACCCCATCTACCGGCAGAAGTTTCCGTCCGGCGCGTTCCGTGTGAATCGGAAAAAGGGGGAGAAGGTGGATCCGTACGCCTTCTCCGAGGAGGAGCGGATCCTCTGGAAGGCGCTCGAATTTTCCGAGGAGCCGGACCGGGTTTTCCGGAAGGCCTGCCTCACGGGATTCGAGGGGATCAAGGCGCTCGCCGCGCTCCTGGAGCGCGGACTGATCGACATCGCCACCGCGCATCAGACGGTGGATCCGGCGAAGCGGCACCGGGAGGAAATGCGCTTCCGCCGGCATCTCGCGTGGGCGGAAGCCGGGCTCTGGGCCGGCGCGGCCGGGATCGCGGCCGTATGGATGCGCGAGGCGCTCCTGTCCACGGACGTCGTGGCGGTATTCGCGGGGTGGGTCCATTTCTTCTGAAGGCGTTCCCGCGGGAGGTGGGAAGGCGTTGCCCGAGATGAAGAACGATATCGTGCGGTTCGAGGACCCGTCCGTTCTCCCGGAGCTGTTCGGGATCCACGATGCGCACCTGAGGGCGCTGGAGGGGGCGCTCGGCGTGGCGATCCGTCCGGGCGGGAACGAGGCGCACCTCTCCGGGGACCCGATCCAGGTGGAGCTCGCCGGAAAGGTGCTGACCGGCCTCTACCGCGTGCTGCGGCGGGGGATCCCGGTGACGGGGAACGACGTGGCGGCCGCCGTCCGCGTGGTCACCAACGACCGGGGCGCCGACGTGTCCGAGGTGTTCCAGGACGTGGTCTTCAAGTCGTCCCGGAACCGGATGATCACCCCGAAGAGCGTCGCGCAGAAGCGATACCTTGACGCGATCCGCGACCGCGACATCGTCTTCGGCGTGGGGCCCGCCGGAACCGGAAAGACGTTCCTGGCGATGGCGATGGCGGTCGGCTACCTCCTCCGCAAGGAAGTGAAGCGGATCGTGCTGGCGCGCCCCGCCGTGGAGGCGGGGGAGAAACTCGGTTTCCTTCCGGGGGACATGGCGGACAAGGTGAACCCGTACCTGCGTCCGCTGCACGACGCCCTCTACACGATGCTCGAATACGAGCAGGCGGCGAAACTCATGGAACGGGGCACCATCGAGGTCGCCCCCCTGGCGTTCATGCGGGGAAGGACCCTGAACGATTCCTTCGTCATCCTCGACGAGGCGCAGAACACGACCTCGGAGCAGATGAAGATGTTCCTCACCCGGATCGGCTTCGGGTCGAAGGCGGTGATCACCGGCGACATCACCCAGACCGACCTTCCTTCCGGGAGGGTGTCGGGATTGAACGAGGCGATCGCGATCCTCGACGGGGTCGACGGGATCCGGTTCTGCCGGTTCAGCGACATCGACGTGGTGCGCCACCCGATCGTGCAGGAGATCATCAAGGCGTATGAGCGGTTCGAGAAACGGCAGCAGGGATAACGGCCACCGCGGGAGGCCTGCGACGCGCGGCGGCCGGTACGCGCGGCTGCTGGCGCTGAGCGTCGGGTCGGCCGCGGTGTTCGCGGTGCTCTTCTACCTGTGGGGGCAGGAGCTCCTCCCGCGGGCGGCGGGTCGCTGGGGGACGATGTTTCCCTTCGTGGGGGCGGTTTCCTTGACGCTCGCCGTCGCCCTGTTCCTCACGGAGTGGTTCGGCTTCGCCGGGCGGGAGGTTCGAAAGGTCCGCCTGGCCGCCCGCGACTTCGTCTTCCTCTGCACCCTCGCCCTCCTCCTGTTCTTCGCCGCCAAGGTGGTGATCGACATCCTCGCGCAGGCGCACTCCCCCGGCTACGCCGTCCCGCCGAGGGTGTACGCCTACCTGATTCCCCTCCCCGCGTTCGCCATGGTCGTCCGGATCCTGCTGAACTCCGAGACGGCGATCCTCTTCACCGTTGCCGCCTCGGTCCTCTCGGCGGCCGCCGCGTCGGGCAGGTGGCCCGCGATGCTGTTCCTCCTCCTGTGCGGAACGGCGGGCGCCTCGCGCTCCCGGAGGGTGCCCGACCGGTACCGGATGCTCTGGGTCGGAGTCCAGACCGCGCCCGTGTGCGCCATCGCGGCGGTCGCGTTGGAATACGCGTTTTACGGAGGCGGGGGGGTCGTCTGGGCGGGGATCTTCGGCGCGGTGAACGGGCTCCTCTCCGGGCCGATCGCTCTCGCGGTCCTTCCCGTCGCCGAGTACGCGTTCGGCTACACCAGCGACATCCGGCTGATGGAGATGGCGAGCACGACCCACCCGCTCCTGACCCGCCTCATGGTCGAAGCCCCGGGAACGTTCCACCACAGCGTCGTGGTCGGTACGATCGCGGAAGCCGGGGCGCAGGCGATCGGCGCGAACCCGGTGCTCTGCCGGGTCGCCGCCCTGTACCACGACATCGGGAAGATCGGGAAGTCGCAATACTTCTCGGAGAACCAGGCGGGCGTGGGAAACGTCCACGATGGCCTGTCTCCGGGACTTTCCCGCACCGTGATCCTCTCCCACGTGAAGGAGGGGGCCAAGGCGGGCCGCGAGCATCGTCTCGGCGACCGCGTGGTGGAGATCATCGAGCAGCATCACGGCACCAGCCTCCTGTACTGTTTCCTCGACAAGGCGATGCCGCTCATCCGCGACCGGAAGGCGTCGGAGGAGATGTTCCGGTACCCCGGTCCCCGGCCGAGGACGCGGGAGGCGGCGATCGTGATGCTGGCGGACGCCGCCGAGGCGACGGTGCGAAGCCTGAACCATCCGACGGTGCAGGAGGTCGACGACGCCGTCGCATCGGTCGTCAACCGGGTCTACCTCGATGGGCAGCTCGACGAGTGCGACCTGACGCTGCGCGACCTGCACGCCGTCGGGCGCGCGATGCGCCAGCTCCTGACCGCCGTCGCGCACGGCCGGGTGGACTACCCCGCGAGCGGCAGGGGGGCGGCGGGCGCCCGTTGACCCGCCCGGCGGATGCATACCGGGTGTCGGTCCGCCAGGACCTTCGTCCCGCGGCGGTTTCGGGCCGACGGGTGAAGCGGTTCGCGATCCGCGCCCTTTCGATTCTTCCCGCCGCGGGCGCCGACCTGCGCATCCGGATCGTCGGCGACGTCGCCATCGCCCGGTGGAACCGGGAGTTCCTCGGGCGCGACCGGCCGACGAACGTGATCTCCTTCCCCGACGAGGAGCGAGTTCCCGCCCGCGGAGGCATCGTCTCCGGCGACATCCTCGTATCCGCCCCCACCTGCCTCGCGCAGACGGAAGGGTGGAGGGAGACCCCGGAGGCGCGCGTCTTCTTCTTCGTCCTCCACGGCATCCTCCACCTTGCCGGGTACGACCACGAGCCGGGGGGTGCCGACGCCCGAAGGATGCGCCGGCGGGAGCTCCAGCTGTACCGCCGTGTCCTGGCGGAAGACCGCAGACAGTCGGGTGCTGCGTGATTGTCCGGTGCTCGGGCTCGCCCTATGCACAGAGCGCACGTGATATCGATGCAGGGTGAGCGATTGCATGGGTAGAATGCGGACGCTGCTCGCCGGCGGGCTGTTCGTCGCCGCGTACGTTCTCGGGACGCCGGGGTACGACGTGCCGGGGCTGCCGCTGCTGTGCATGGCGCCGTTTCTGGCGGTTGCCTCCGGCGCCGCATCGGTTCGGGCCGCCGCCTGGAGGGGATGGATCGCCGGGACCGCCGCGAGCGTCCCGCTCTACTACTGGATCGCGTACACGGTCGCCGTGGAGGGGAAGCTCGGGTGGCCCCTCGGCGCCCTCGCGGCTTTCCTCGTGTCCGCCTACATCGGCGCGTACTTTTCGGTCGCCGCCGCTGCCGCCCGGCGACTGGAGGACCGCTTCGGAGAGCGCGGGCTGTGGGTGTTTCCGCTCGCGTGGACGGCGCTGGAGCTCGCGCGCACGTACCTTTTCACGGGATTTCCATGGATGCTCCTGGGGTACGCGCTCGCGGGAAGCCCGCCGTTTCGCCAGGCGGCGGACCTGGCCGGGGTTCTCGGCCTCTCGTTCCTCGCCTGCCTTTCGGGCACCGCCCTGTTCCTCGCCGGAAGACGGCTCTCCGCCGGCTCCGTACGCACCGCGGCGCTCGCGGTTCTGCCCGGGCTGGCCGTCGTCCTCTTTCTCGCCGGATACGGCCGCCTCGCCCTGGCGGATCGCGCGAAGGCGGGATCCGGCCGGGAGCCGCTCAAGGTCGCCATCGCGCAGGGCGGGATCGACCAGTCGGCCAAATGGGAGCCGGGGAACCAGGCGCGCACGCTGGACCTGTACGAGGAACTGACGGTCCGGGCGCGCGACGACGGGGCCCGGATCGTCGTGTGGCCGGAAACGGCGGCCCCCTTCTTCTACGGGTGGGAACGGGAGTTGACGCGCCGTCTCGACGGGATCGCCGCTCGCGTGGGGATCCCGCTCATCTTCGGGGCGCCGTGGTACGACCCGGCCGGCGGCGGGAAATATTACAACAGCGTCTTCCACATGGACGCGCGCGGGCTGGTCCTGGGACGATACGACAAGCGGCACCTCGTGCCGTTCGGCGAATACATCCCTCTCCGGACGATCCTCTTCTTCCTCCGCAAGCTGACGGTGGGGGACGAGGATTTCACCGCGGGGACGAGCTCCTCCCTGTTCCGGGTGGATGGCACCCTGTTGTCGGCGTCGGTGTGCTACGAGGCGGTCTTCCCGGCGATCTCCCGGGAGGGGGTTCGGGACGGGGCGGGGTGGCTGGTGAACGTCACGAACGACGCGTGGTTCGGCGACACGGTCGCGCCCCGGCAGCACCTGGCGATGGCCCGGCTGCGGTGCGTGGAGCTGCGGCGCCCGATGGTCCGCGCGGCCAACTCCGGCATCAGCGCCGTCGTGGACTCCGGCGGCGAAATCGTCGCGTCCGTCGGGCTTTTCCGCCGCGGTGTCGTCGTCGCGGAGGTCGCGCCGGGGATTGGGGAGACCCTGTACGCAAAAACTGGGGAAATATTTGGGTTTTCCTGTATTATAATCACCGTTTTGACGCTATTTTTCCCTATGAGAGGACCCCATGGCTTCCGGATTGCTGGTGGAAAAGACCGCGGCGCTTGAGGCGCGTTTCCATGCGCTCCGGGGTTATCTTTGAAGTAGACGCCAAGATCGCCCGTCTGAAGGAGCTGGAAGCGGAGGTCGCCAGGGAAGGGTTCTGGGACGCTCCCGAGGCCGCGGAGCGCCTGCTGCGGGAACGGAAAGGTCTCGAGACGTTCCTGGTCCGGTGGGCGTCCCTGTCGTCCTCGGTCGGGGACCTGCGGGCGTACCTGGACCTCGCGGACGAGTCGGGGGACGAGTCGCTCTCCGACGAGATCGGCGGGCACATCGAGTCCGTCGCCGGTTCCCTGGATGCGGTCGAGCTGGAGCGCATGCTTTCGGGCGAGAACGACGCCAGGAACGCGATCGTCACCATCCATGCGGGCGCGGGGGGTACCGAGTCGCAGGACTGGGCGGAGATGCTCCTGCGGATGTACTCCCGGTTCGCGGACCGGAACGGTTTCGGAATGGAACTGGTGGAGCGGCAGGAGGGCGAGGAAGCGGGGATCAAGAGCGCGACCTTCGTCCTTTCGGGGGACCACCCGTACGGCTACCTGAAGGCGGAGAGCGGGGTGCACCGCCTGGTCCGGATCTCCCCGTTCGACGCGAACAAGCGGCGCCACACGTCGTTCGCCTCCGTGTTCGTTTCGCCCGAGATCGACGACGATGTGCAGATCCAGATCAACGAGTCGGACCTGAAGGTCGACACCCTCCGCTCGGGGGGCGCCGGCGGGCAGCACGTGAACAAGGTGGAGTCCGCGGTCCGGTTCACCCACCTTCCCACCGGGATCGTCGTGCTCTGCCAGCAGGAGCGGTCCCAGGGGAAAAACCGGGCGCTCGCGATGAAGATCCTCCGGTCGAAACTATACGAGCTCGAGATGCGGCAGCGCGCGGAAAAGGCGATGGAGGCCCACAAGACGAAGAAGGACATCGCCTGGGGCTCTCAGATCCGCTCGTACGTCCTGGCGCCGTACCGGATGGTGAAGGACCACCGCACCGGGCACGAGACGGGGAACGTCGACGCCGTCCTCGACGGCGACATCCTCGAGTTCATTCGGAAATACCTGCTGGGCGGGGGGGCGGAAGGGGAAATGGGAGGAGCGGCGTGACGGAGAGCTGGAACGACCTGATGCGGGAGCGGCTCCGGAAGGCCGATGCGCTGCGCGCCCAGGGGGTGAACCCGTACCCGAACGACCAGCCCGTGGGGTGGACCGCCGCCGCGGCGCGGGCGGCGGCGGGAGAGATCCCCCCCGAGGCGCTGGCCGCGAAGGGGATCCGCGTGGACGTCGCGGGGCGCGTGGTGGCGCTTCGCCGCTTCGGAAAGGCGACCTTCGTCGTACTGTCCGACCGTACCGGCCGCCTGCAGGCATACCTGAAGAAGGACGCGCTGGCGGAGGGGCAGTACGACCTCTTCCTCGGGACCGTGGACGTGGGCGATATCCTCTGGGTGGAGGGGACGCTCTTCACGACCCGCACGGGCGAACTGACCGTGGAGGCCGGGCGGTACCGCCTGATGACGAAGGCGATCCGGCCGCTGCCGGAGAAGTGGCACGGCCTCTCGGACGTGGAGACGCGGTACCGGCAGCGGTACGTGGACCTGATCGTGAACGAGGAGGTCCGGGAGATCTTCCGCCGCCGTTCCCGGATCGTGTCCTTCATCCGGGAATACCTGACGAAGCGGGACTTCCTCGAGGTGGAGACGCCGATGATGCAGCCGGTCGCCGGGGGGGCCACCGCTCGCCCGTTCGTCACCCACCACAACACGCTCGACATGGACCTGTACCTGCGGATCGCCCCCGAGCTCTACCTCAAGCGCCTGCTCGTCGGCGGCTTCGAGCGGGTGTTCGAGATCAACCGGAACTTCCGGAACGAGGGGATCTCCACGCAGCACAACCCCGAGTTCACGATGATCGAGTTCTACCAGGCGTACGCTACGTTCGAGGACCTGATCTCCCTGACCGAGGACATGCTCTCCTCGCTGGCGAAGGCGATGTTCGGCACGGCGCGTTTCACCTACCAGGGGGAGACGGTGGACTTCACCCCGCCGTGGGAGCGGCTGACCGTCGCGCAGGCCGTTGCGCGGCACGGGAACGTCCCCGAGGAGAGGCTTTCGGAGGAGGGGTTCCTGCGGGAGATGGCGGGACGGCTCGGGATTCCCGATGCGGCCACTGCTTCCCCCGGCGAGCTGCTGGCCGGCGTGTTCGAGGAGGTGGCCGAGCGGAAGATCGCCGGGCCGACGTTCGTGACCGAATACCCGATCGAGATCTCCCCGCTGTCCCGGCGCAACGAACGGCGTCCGCGGATCGTGGACCGTTTCGAGCTGATCGTCCGCGGGCGGGAGATCGCCAACGCGTTCTCCGAACTGAACGATCCGGTGGACCAGCGGGGCCGGTTCGAGGAGCAGCTTCGCAAACGGGAACGGGGCGACGAGGAGGCGCACTTCCTCGACGAGGATTACCTCCGCGCGCTCGAGTACGGCATGCCGCCGGCGGCGGGCGAGGGGATCGGGATCGACCGGCTCGTCATGCTGCTGACCGACTCCCCGTCCATCCGGGAGGTCATCCTGTTCCCGCAGCTCCGGAAAGAGGGGTAGGGGTTGCGCGCCCCGGTCGAGCTGTACATCGCCAAGAAGTACCTCCTGGCGAAGCGGAAGCAGACCTTCATCTCGATCATCTCCTTCATCTCCGTCGGGGGGGTCGCGGTGGGCGTCATGGCGCTCATCATCGTGCTCGCGGTGATGAGCGGGTTCGAGCGGGAGCTCAAGGACCGGATCCTGGGGGCCACCGCCCACGCCCATGTGACGAGCCTGGACGGAAGCGTCCCGAAGCCGTTCGCCGTGGCCCGCGAGGTGGGCCGGGTGGAGGGGGTCGTCGCGGCGTCCCCGTACATCTTCAGCCCCATGATGATCTCCTCCGGCGGGAACTCGGTCGGGGGGGTGCTGCGCGGGGTCGACTCCGCCACGGTCGGCGAGGTGACCCGCCTGCCGCGGGACCTGCGCATCGGCAAGCTCGAGGATCTGGCCCGGAGGAGTCCGGACGCGCTTCCGGGAGTCATACTGGGCAAGGAGCTCGCGGGAAACCTCGGCGCGGGGGTCGGGGACGTGGTGGAGGTCCTCGTGCCGGGCGGCTCCATCACTCCGCTGGGAGCGTTTCCGAAGGCAGCCCGGTTCCGGCTGGTCGGCGTCTCGGAGTCGGGGATGTACGAGTACGACGCGACGTTCGCGTACGTCGCGTTCGAAGAGGCCGGAAGGCTTCTCGGCATGGAGGGGCGCGCCACCGGGATCGAGGTGAGGGTGCGCGACATCTACGCCGCCGCGGCGGTCGCGCAGCGGATCCGGACCTCCCTCGGTCACCCGTTCTGGGCGAAGGACTGGATGCAGAGCAACCGGAACCTCTTCTCGGCGCTCAAGCTCGAGAAGGTGGTGATGTTCGTCATCCTCGTCCTCATCGTCATGGTGGCCGCGTTCAACATCATCAGCACGCTGATCATGGTGGTCATGGAGAAGACCAAGGACATCGCGGTCCTGATGACGATGGGCGCCACGCGCCGCACGATTCGCCGGATCTTCGCCCTCGAGGGGCTGATCATCGGGGTGGCCGGCACCGCGGCCGGGACCGTCCTGGGCGCGGGGCTGTGCCAGCTCCTCCGGAAGTACCGGTTCATCCGCCTGCCGAGCGACGTCTACTACATCTCCACGCTCCCCGTATCCCTCGATCCGGGGACGGTGCTCCTCGTGGTCGCGAGCTCGATCCTCATCTGCTTCCTCGCGACGGTGTACCCCGCGTGGCAGGCGTCCCGCGTGGACCCCGCGGAGGCGATCCGGTATGAGTAGCGCCGCCGCCCTTCGCGCGGAAGACGTGTGGAAGGTGTTCCGCCGCGACGGGTACGACATCGAGGTGCTCAAAGGGGTCTCCCTCTCGGTCGACCGCGGCGAGATGGTCGGGGTGGTCGGCGTGTCCGGAGCCGGGAAGACGACGCTCCTGCAGATCCTCGGAACGCTCGACCGCGCGACGTCGGGGAAGGTCCTGTACGACGGGAGGGACGTCACCGGGTTGTCCGACGAGGAGGTGGCGGCGTTCCGCAACCGCACCGTGGGATTCGTGTTCCAGTTCCACAACCTCCTCCCGGAGTTCACCGTGCTGGAGAACGTGATGCTCCCGTGCCGGATCGCCCGGATGGATCCGGAGCGCGCCCGCGAAAGGGCCGAGAAGCTGCTGTCCGATGTCGGTCTGGCCGGCAGGATCGCGCATCGCACCGGCGAGATCTCGGGGGGGGAGCAGCAGCGTGCGGCGATCTGCCGGGCGCTCGCGATGGAACCGTCCGTCCTTCTCGCGGACGAGCCGACCGGAAATCTCGACCGGGGGACGGCGGCCGGCGTGGTGGACCTCCTGGTCGAGCTCAACCGGTCCCGCGGCCTGTCCATCCTGATGGTCACACACAACGACAAGGTCGCCTCCCGCCTCGACCGGGTGGTGACGATCGACGACGGGAGGATCGCGTGGTGACCGCCCGCCGGATCGCCGCGACGCTGCTTGCGGGAATCCTGTGGGCGTCGCTCCTTGCCGCTCCGATTCGCGCGGAGGGATTTCGCGTCTCCGCCATCGAGGTCCGGGGGGCGAAGCGGGTGTCCCCCGACGCGGTCCTCAAGGCGATGACGACCCGGGCCGGCCAGGAGCTCGATTTCGCCAGGGTGCGGGAGGACGTCAAGGCGATCTACCGCCTGGGGTATTTCCGGGACGTGACGTTCGACGCCGAGGAGGTACCGGGGGGGTACCGGCTGACCGTAGTGGTGTCCGAGAAGCCGATCGTGGGCTCGATCGCCATCGAAGGGAACAAGGACGTCGAAACGACCGACCTTCGAGCCGCCGTCACGGTGAAGGAACGGTCCCTCTTCCAGGAGGAAAAGGTAAAGGAATCCGTCAAGAAATTACAGGAACTGTGCCAAAACAAAGGGTTTGTGGATTCTGTCGTTGAGGCTGCCGTGTCGGAGGACGCCGAGGGGGCGCTCCGGGTTACGTTCCGGGTGACGGAAGGGCCGAAGCTGAAGATCGAGAAGATCGTTGTGACGGGCAGCCTCTTCTTCTCCCCGAAGCAGATCCGCAAGCAGATGGACACCTCCGAGAAGGGGTTCTTCTCCTTCATCACCGATTCCGGGACGTTCAAGAAGGACGTCCTGGAGAACGACATCCGGAAGATCGAGGCGCTCTATCAGAACAACGGGTTCCTCGAATCCAAGGTGTTCGACCCGGAGATCGCCCGGGGCGGGAAGGGACTGCTCCTCACCATCCGGGTGTTCGAGGGGAAGCAGTTCCGGATCGGCGAGATCCGGTTCGCCGGCGAATCGGGCATGACCGAGGAGAGGCTTCGTTCCTCCGTGAAGCTTTCGACCGGCGAGCTTTTCAACCGCGAAAAGCTCCTCTCCGACCTGCTCGCGTTGACCACGCTCGTGAACGACGAGGGGTACGCCCAGGCGCTGGTCTCCCCGGGGGTGGAGAAGCGGAAGGAGTACCCGGTCGCCGACGTCACCTACCGGTTCGAGCGGGGAGGGAAATTCCGGTTCGGCAAGGTGGAGGTCACCGGGAACACCAAGACCCTCGACCGCGTCGTCCGCCGGAACCTGGAGGTGTCCGACGGGCAGACGTACACCGCCACGGGCCTGAAGGAGAGCAAGGAGAACCTGACGCGGAGCTCCTACTTCAAGGACGTGAAGATCAGCACGGCTCCGTCCGCGACTCCGGGCCTGATGGACGTGAAGGTCGACGTGCAGGAAGGGCCCACGGGCACCCTGTCGGGCGGGCTCGGATACAGCTCGCTCGACAAGATCTTCGGGGTGGTGCAGCTGACCGAGAACAACCTGTTCGGCCGCGGCTGGAAGGCGTCGCTCAACTCTCAGTTCGGCGCGCGCCGCACGACCTTCTCACTCGATTTCCGCGATCCGCACTTCCTCGACACCGACTTCTCGCTGCTGCTCTCCGCGTACAAGACGAAGGTGCGGTACAACGATTTCGAGAAGGACTCCCAGGGGGGAAGGGCCGGCATCGGGTACAACATCAGCCGCTTCACCAACGCGAGCATGAGCTTCCGGAGCGACTCCACGCGGATCCTGGGGATCTCCGGAACGGTGCCGACCCGGACGGTGGAGGACGAGATCGTGAAGGGGCTGCAGCGGACGCGGAGCGTGGCCTTCAACGTGACCCGGAACAGCACCGACCGGTACATCGATCCCTCGAAGGGATCCCTGCAGGCCGCCACCCTGGAATACGCGGGCGGGCCGATGGGCGGGGACAGCGAGTTCGTGAAATATTTCCTGAACTCGAAGGCGTTCCACCCGGTCACCGCCTCCACGGTCTTCTCCTGGAACCTGCTGTGGGGGCACGTGATCCCCATGTACGGCGGCTGGGCCGGAGGAGAAGTGCCCCTGTTCGAACGGTTCTTCCTCGGAGGCCCCTACAGCGTCCGCGGCTTCCGCTCCCGGTCCCTCTCCCCGAAGGACCGGAACACGGGGGAGCTGGTCGGAGGGAACAAGGAACTGATCATGAACCTGGAGTACCAGTTCCCGCTCGTCTCCGAGATCGGGTTCAAGGGCGTGCTGTTCGCCGACGCCGGGAACTCCTGGGTGCAGGGCGCGTGGCCCGCGAACGACGAGGGGCTGTGGATCGGGTACGGATTCGGCGTCCGGTGGTACTCCCCGATGGGGCCGCTCCGGTTCGAGTGGGGCTGGAACCTGAACCGGCCGGCCGGGGAGCCGAAACGGGTGATGGAGTTCACGATCGGAACGGCATTTTAAGGGGCGAAAATACGGTGGTCCAAGGAGCGGGTGCGATGCGGAAAACGGCGATTCCGGTGGTGCTGGCGCTGGCGGTGCTGTTCGCGGGAACGACCTTCGCGGAGGGGCTTCGCGTGGCGGTCATCGACGTGAACAGGATCCTGAACGAGTCGGAGGCCGGCCTTGCGGCGAAGAAGAAGATGGAGGCGCGCTACGAGGAGCTGAAGAAGAATCTCGAGGCCCGGCAGGACGAGGCGCGCAAGCTGAAGGACGAGCTCGACAAGCAGAAGGTGATGCTGGGGAAGGAGAAGCTGAAGGAGAAGGAGGACGCGCTCCAGGCCAAGGTGAACGAGCTTCGGCAGCTGACCCAGGAAGGGGAGCGGGAGATGCAGGCGCGCCAGGGGGAGCTGACCCGGGACGTGCTGAAGCGGATCGAGGTGCAGGTCGACGCCGTGGTGAAGGCCGACAAGCTGGACCTCGTGCTGGAGCGGTCCAGCGGGGTGGTCCACTTCAACGATTCGATGGACATCACCGCCAAGGTCCTTGAGCTGGTGAACCGGAGCGACAAGGCGGCGGGGGCGAAAAAGGAGGGGGGCGGTGCCAAAAAGTAGCCTTCCGCTCTCCGAGCTGGCCGCCCGGATCGGCGCGGTCCTGCGGGGGCCGGACTCCCCGGTGCGCGGGATCGCTCCGCTCGAGGAGGCGGGGCCGGGCCAGGTCGCGTTCCTGTCCAATCCCCGGTACGTCCGGCTGGCGCGGGAGACGAAGGCGTCCGCCCTGATCGTCCGGGAGCCGCTGGCCGGCGCCGCGTGCGCATTCCTCCTGTCTCCCAATCCGTACGATTCGTT
Source organism: Deltaproteobacteria bacterium (assembly GCA_016234845.1). Lineage (NCBI taxonomy): Bacteria > Pseudomonadati > Myxococcota > Myxococcia > Deltaproteobacteria bacterium. The sequence continues at coordinate 25,019 of JACRNP010000030.1, forward strand.
CGCGCGCGCCCTGGAGATCTTCCACCCGCCGGTCCGCCCCGCGTCGGGCATCTCCCCGCAGGCGTGCGTCGACCCCGGGGCGTCCATCGGAAAGGACGTTTCCATCGGCCCGTTCGCCGTCGTCGAGAAGGGGGCGACGGTGGGAGACCGGACCTCCCTGTACGCGGGGGTATACGTCGGCACGGGGGCCGCCGTCGGCGACGATTGCGTTCTGTACCCCCGCGTGACCCTGTACGAGGGGGTCCGCGTCGGGAACCGGGCGATCCTGCACGCCGGGTGCGTGATCGGCAGCGACGGGTTCGGCTTCGCGCCGTCCTCGAAGGGGTTCCGCAAGATCCCGCAGGGCGGGATTCGCGGGGCACATCGAGGTCGGCGACGGCGTGATGGTGGGGGCGCAGTCGGGGATCGCCGGGTCCGTCGACGCGTCGGAAACCCCGGCGTGGTCGGGGACCCCCGCGATGCCGCACAGGACCTGGCTGAAGATGTCGGCGCTGCTGCCGAAGCTCCCGGAGCTGTTCCGCCGGGTGAGAAAGCTGGAAGAGAGAGAATCCGTGAAGGAGGAGGAGTGAGGTGCTATCCGTCCAGGAGATCATGGAGCTGTTGCCGCACCGGTACCCGTTTCTCCTCGTGGACCGCATCGTCGAGGAGGAGCCCGGAAAACGGATCGTCGGGATCAAGAACGTGACGATCAACGAGGCGTTCTTCCAGGGACACTTCCCGGGGCACCCGATCATGCCCGGCGTCCTGGTGATCGAGGCGATCGCGCAGGCCGGCGGGATCCTCGCCCTCCGCGCGCTCGGGGGGAAGAAGCGGATCGCCTACTTCGCGGGGATCGACGGCTGCAAGTTCCGCCGTCCCGTGGTCCCCGGCGACCAGCTCCGGCTGGAAGTCACCGTCCTCGCCCACCGGGGCCCCGTGTGGAAGATGCACGGGGAAGCGACGGTCGACGGCGTCCTCGCGGCGAAGGGGGACGTGACCGCCACCATCCCCGACGGGGTGGAGGTGCAGGAGCCGGGAGCGTCGATATGATCCATCCGACCGCCATCATCGACCCGGGAGCGGAGCTCGGGGTGGACGTGACGGTGGGGCCGTACGCCGTCATCGGCCCCCGGGTGACCATCGGGGACGGCAGCAGCGTCGGTTCCCACGCGGTCATCGAATCCCACGTCCGGATGGGGAAGGGGAACCGGATCCACTCCTTCGCCTCCGTGGGCGCGATCCCGCAGGACCTGAAGTACAAGGGCGAGGAGACGTGGGTGGAGATGGGCGACGGGAACATCGTCCGGGAATTCGCCACGGTCAACCGCGGGACGGCCGGAGGCGGGGGGGTGACCCGCATCGGGAGCAACACGCTGGTGATGGCGTACTGCCACCTCGCGCACGACTGCATCGTGGGGAGCCGGGTGATCATGGCCAACGCCGCCACCCTGGCGGGCCACGTCACGGTGGAGGACGGAGCGATCGTCGGCGGATTGACCGCCGTCCACCAGTTCGTCCGGATCGGGAAGCACTGCATCATCGGGGGCCTCTCCGGGGTGGCGCAGGACGTCCCGCCGTACGTCACGGCGGTGGTGTCGAGACCCCAGCGCGGGTTCGCCCTGTACGGACTGAACCTGATCGGCCTCCGGCGGAACCGGTTCTCCGCGGAGACGATCGCGGCGCTGAAGGCCGCGTTCAAGCTGATCTTCCGCGCGGAAGTGCCGATGAAGGAGGCGCTCGAACGCGCGGAGGCGGAGCTGCCGCCGCTGCCGGAGGTGAAGTACCTGATCGAATTCGTCCGGTCCAGCAAGCGGGGGGTGCTGCGGTAGCGGGCGTGTCCATGAAACCGGGCCAGAAGACCCTGTTCCTCCTCTGCGGGGAGCCGTCGGGGGAAGCGTACGCCGCCCGGGTGGCCCGGGAGTTCCGGCGCCGCCACCCCGGCGCGCCGATGGAGGGGATCGGCGGGGCGCGGCTCGCGGACGAGGGGGTGAAGCTCCTCCTGGACTACGGCGGGATCTCGGTCGTCGGGGTGACGGAGGTCCTCACGCACCTCCCGGCGATCCGCTCCGCCCTCGCGGCCGCGACGGACCGCGTCCTGCGCCCGGACATCGGCGCCGTGGTGCTGGTGGATTACCCGGATTTCAATTTCCGGGTCGGACTTTCGGCGTGGAGGCGCGGCGTTCCCGTGATCTATTACATACCGCCGCAGGTGTGGGCCTGGCGCACGGGTCGCGCGAAGACCCTGGCGAAGTTCACGCGAGGGGCGGTCGTACTGTTCCCGTTCGAGGAGACCCTGTTGCGAAAGTTCGGCGTCAACGCGGTGTTCGCCGGCCACCCGCTCCTGGAGGAGCTTGCGCCGTTCCTCGACGCGGACCCCGATCCGGCGCGTTTCGGCCTGCCGGAGGGGAAGACGGTCGTGGGGCTGCTCCCGGGGAGCCGTCCCGGGGAGATCGAGGCGCACCTCCCGGTCCTCCTGTCCGCGGCGGAGGAGGTCGCACGGGAGCATCCGGATGTCCACTTCGCGCTGCCGGTGGCGCGCCCCGCGCTGCGGGAGCGGATCGCGCGCCGGCTGTCCGGAACTTCCCTTCCGCTGACCGTGGTGGACGAGGGGAGACACCTGCTGTTCCGCGGAATGACCGCGGCGATGGCGGTGTCCGGAACGGTCACCCTCGAGCTCGCCCTGCTGGGGGTCCCGTCGGTCATCGTCTATCGCACCTCCTGGGTGACCTACCAGATCGGCCGGCGCCTGGCGAAGGTCCAAAACGTCGGGTTGCCGAACATCGTCGCGGGGGAGCGGTTCCTCCCCGAGCTCATCCAGGACGACTGCACCGCGGGCCGGATCGCCGCGGCGCTGGGAGGAATGCTCTCCGACGGGCCGCGGCGTCTCGGGCTTCGCGCGCGGTGCCTCTCCCTGCGGGACCGGCTGCGCGGCCCGGGCCCCACGGGGGCCGTCGTGGACATGCTGGACCGGGAGGCGGCGGGCGCGTGGGCGTGACCCTCTACAAGCGGATGCTGGGGTACGTTCGTCCGTACGTCTCCCGGCTGCTGCTCGCGATGCTGCTGATGGTCGGCGTGTCGGCCCTGAGCGGATCCACGGCGTTCCTCGTCAAGCCGATCCTCGACGACATCTTCATCCGCAAGGACGCGACGCGGCTCACCTACATCCCGCTGCTGGTGCTGGCGATCTACCTCTCCCGCGGGTTCCTCGAATTCGCCCAGGCGTACCTGATGAGCGGGGCGGGGCAGCGGGTGGTTCGCGACATCCGGGACCACCTGTACCGGCACATGCAGTCGCTGTCGCTGTCGTTCTACCTGAAGAACTCCACCGGCGTGCTCATGTCGCGGGTCCTGAACGACGTCGCCCTCATGCAGAGCGCGATCACCGACGCCGCCACCGGACTCATCAAGGACATCTTCACGGCCGCTTTCCTCGTCTTCGTCATCTTCTACCGCGACTGGCGGCTGGCGCTGGTCGCGCTGGTGGCGTTCCCGCTCGCGTTCTGGCCCATCGCCCGCTTCGGCCGCAGGCTGCGCAGGACCAGCACGCAGGCGCAGGAGATCACCGGGGGGCTTACGTCCCACCTGCAGGAAACGATCAGCGGCGCGAAGCTCGTGAAGTCGTTCGGCGCCGAGGGGTACGAGGTCGAGCGGTTCGCCACCCGCAACCAGGAGCTGTTCCGCCTCAGCATGAAGGTGGTGAAGGTGCAGGCGATGACCTCGCCGCTCTCCGAGACGTTCGCCGGCGTCGGGGCGGCGGCGGTGATCTATTACGGCGGGTACAGCGTCGTCTCGGGCCACAGCACGCCGGGCAACTTCTTCTCCTTCATGACCGCGCTCTTCATGCTGTACGAGCCGGTCAAGCGTCTTTCGCGCATCAACAACGTCGTGCAGCAGGGGATCGCCGCGGGAACCCGCGTGTTCGAGGTGATCGACACGCTTCCGGAAGTCCGCGAGAAGGAGGACGCGGTCGAGCTGCCGCCGATCCGGGACGGGATCGAATTCTCGCACGTGGACTTCCGGTACGCGGAGGAGGGCGATCCGGTCCTCACGGACGTCGATTTCCGCGTCCCCGCGGGGACGATGGTCGCCATCGTCGGTTCGAGCGGCGCCGGGAAGACGACCCTGGTCGACCTCATTCCCCGATTCTACGATCCGAAGGCCGGTTCCATCCGGGTCGACGGGGTCGACATCCGGGACGCGACCGTTTCGTCCCTGCGCGCCCAGATCGCGGTCGTCAGCCAGCACACGATCCTGTTCAACGACACCGTGCGGAACAACATCGCCTACGGGATCCCCGACGCCCCGATGGAAAGGGTGGCGGAGGCGGCGCGCCGCGCGAACGCCCACGCGTTCGTCGAGCGGATGCCGGAGGGATACGAGACCGTGGTCGGAGAGCAGGGACTTCGCCTTTCCGGCGGCGAGCGGCAGCGCCTGGCGATCGCCCGCGCCCTCCTGAAGGACGCTCCGATCCTCATCCTCGACGAGGCGACCTCCGCGCTCGACTCGGAGTCCGAACGCGTGGTCCAGGACGCCCTCGACACGCTGATGCGCGGGCGCACCACGTTCGTCATCGCCCACCGCCTCTCCACCGTGCGCAACGCCGACGTGATCCTGGTGATCGAGGGGGGGAGGATCGTGGAGCGGGGGAGGCACGACGAACTGCTCGCGACGGAGTCGCGGTACCGCGCCTTCTACCACAAGCAGTTCGAGGAGAGAAGGAACGATCCGGCCACCGCGTCCGGGAAAGGGTGACCGGTTGGCCCGCCCGTTTCTCCCCGGGTGCCCCGGGCACGTCCTCTACAACGCCGCCGTCGCGGTGGTCCTGACGGCGGGGGTCCCCCTGTGGCTCCCGTGGCTTCTCGTCTCGCGGAAACGACGCGTCAACTTCCCGGAACGGCTGGGGATTCGCGGCGTGCCGGACGCCCGTCCGCGGGATGCCCGCCCCGCGGTCTGGGTGCACGCCGTCTCGGTGGGGGAGACGCTCGCGTCGGTTCCCCTGCTGCGGGAACTGCGGAGGGTCGTCCCCGATGCGCGGATCGCGCTCTCGAACGTGACGGTCACCGGGCGGGATACGGCGGAGAAGGCGCTTTCGGACGTCGTCGACCAGAGGTTCTACTTCCCGTTCGACCTGCCCGGCCTCTGCGGAAAGTTCCTGGACCGCCTCCGGCCGGACGCGGTCGTCATCGTGGAAACGGAGATCTGGCCCAACTTCCTCGCGGAGTGCGCGCGGCGGGGAGTCCCCGTGGTGATCGTCAACGGTCGCCTCTCCGAACGCTCCTTCCGCGGGTACCTGCGTCTCCGCCGGTTTTTCGCGCCGGTGCTGCGCACGGTCCGGACGATCTCCGCCCAGTCGCGGGAAGACGCCGACCGGTTCATCGCCCTCGGCGCGCTGGAAGGGGCGGTGGAGGTAGGCGGAAATCTCAAGTTCGACGTTTCCCCGCCCCGGGGAGCGGCATCCACCCTTTCCGTGCTGCTCCAGTCGGAGAGGCGTTCCGGCACCCGCTGGATCGTCGCGGGATCCACGCACGAGGGGGAGGAGGCGGCGGTCCTCCGGTCATACCTCTCGGCGCGCGAGGCGAATCCCTCCCTCAAGCTCCTGCTGGCTCCCCGCCATCCCGAACGGTTCGAGCCGGTTTTCGCCCTGGCCCGCCAGGCCGGCGTGCGCGTCGCGCGCCGGACGGAGATCGCGGAAGGGGATACCGCGCTGGACGCGGAGGTGCTGCTGCTGGACACGGTGGGAGAACTCTCCAGCGCCTACGCGGCGGCGGGACTCGCGTTCGTCGGGGGGAGCCTCGTCCCGAAAGGCGGCCACAACGTGCTGGAGCCCGCGTGGCACGGGATCCCTACGGTGGTGGGGCCGCACATGGAGAATTTCCGGGAGATCGCGGCGGCGTTCCTGGCGGCAGGCGCACTGGTCCAGGTCCCGGACGAGGACGGCTTCGCCGCCGTCGTGGTCCGGTTCGCCTCCAATCCGTCCTCCTTCGAAGGTGTCGGGCGGAGAGGCCGCGAGCTTCTCGAGTCGTTCCGCGGCGCCACGGAGAAGAACGCGGCGGCGGTCCTCTCCGCGATCGGACGCGGGGGGCGAACGTGATCTTCGGCGCGGCGGCGCGCGTGCGAAGGAGGCTGTATTCCAGCGGATTCCTGCGTGGGGAGCGTCTTCCCCGCCCCGTGGTGAGCGTCGGGAACCTCTCCCTGGGAGGCGCGGGGAAGACCCCGCACGTGATCCACCTCGCGAGGTGGCTCACGGAAAGGGGACGCCGCGTCGCGATCCTTTCGCGGGGATACGGTAGGGCGACGCGGGGCGTTCGCTGGGTGTCGGACGGAGAGGGAAGGATCGGCGGATCGGCCGAATGCGGCGACGAACCGGTGCTGATGGCGCGGAGGCTCCCGGGGATCCCCGTCGCGGTCGGCGAATCGCGCGCGGCGGCCGGACGGGAGATCCTCGCCCGGCGGCCCGTGGATGTATTTCTCCTCGACGACGGGTTCCAGCACCTGCCGCTCCAAAGGGATTTCGACCTGCTGCTCGTCGATTGCCCGCGGGGGATTCGAGGCCATGGGACGGCGCCGTTCGGGCCGCTCCGGGAACCCCCGAGCCACGCGCGGTTCGCGGACGGGCTCGTCGTGACGAAGTGCCCGGACGCCGCGGCGGGAGAGGCGGTCGCCCGATCGGTGCCGGTTCGGGCCGGCTGCCCGTCGGCGACGTCGCGGTTCACGCCGGGGGAGATCGTCGGAGCGGCCGGCCGGGAGATTCCGGATTTTCCGCCGGGCGCCGAACTGTTCGGGTTCTCCGGCCTGGCGCGCAACGGGCAGTTCCGCGAAACCCTTGCGGCCGCCGGATTCCGGGTCCGCGGGTTCATCGGATTTCCCGATCATCACGCCTACGGGCACCGGGACCTTGCGCGGATCGCCCGGGAGTCCGCCGGGCTCCCGGTCCTCACCACGGAGAAGGACGCGGTCCGCCTCCCCGCGGACGTCCCGTTCCCGGTCGGCGCCCTGCGGGTGGAGGTCGAGTACCTTTCCGGATGGGAAGGGCTTTCGTGCGCGATCCTCGATCGGGTCGAAGGGGGCGGAGCGTGAAGGAGAAGCTGGCCCGCCTCCTGCTGCGGATCCTCGAGTCGGTGCCGCTCCCGCTGCTGGCGGTTTTCTGCGAGACGGTGATGCTCGCGGTCTGGCGGGCGGACCGGAAGCACCGGAGGATCGGACGGATCAACCTGCGGATCGCGTTTCCGGAGATGGGGGACGCGGAGGCCGCGCGGATCATCCGGACCTGCTACGTCCGGATGGGCACCGCCGCCGCGGAGTTCATCCACATCCCGAGGATGGACGACGCTTACGTGCGGGAGCATTTCCGGATCGAGGGGGCAGGGCACGTCCGGGAATCGATGGAGGAGCGGAAGCAGCCCGCAATGGTCATGACCGGACACTTCGGGAACTGGGAGCTGCTCTCCCACGTCTACGGCCTGAACATCGCCCCCGTCGCGTTCATCGTCCGGCCGCTGAAAAGCGCGATCCTGGACCGGATCGTGACGGAGCGGAGGGAGTGGGGCGGCAACATCGTCATCCGCAAGGAGGAATCCGCGAAGTCCGTGGTGAAGATCCTGCGCAGGAACATCCTGGTGGGGATCCTGATCGACCAGAACGTGGACCGTCACAAGGGGGTCCTCGTGGATTTCTTCACGCGCAAGGCGTACACCACGGACGGAATCGCGCGGCTGGCGCTGTCCATGCGCGCGGCCGTCCACACCGGATTCATCTTCCGGGATCCGGAGAGGAAATTCCACCACGTGCTCCGGTTCGGCCCACCGGTCGCGATCGACTACGACGCTCCGAGGGACGACGAGGTGCTCCGCGTGACGCGGCGGTGCAACGAGGAGCTGGAGAAGGCGATCCGGGAGGCCCCGGACCAGTGGCTCTGGTTCCATCGCCGCTGGAAGACGCGCCCCCCCGGGGAGCCGGACATCTACGGGGAGGCGCGTTGAAAGGGATCGTCTTCCTGGACCGGGACGGGACGCTGATCGAGGAGACGGGGTACCTGCGCGACCCCGCCGCGGTCCGGATCCTGCCCGGTGCGGTGGAGGGGCTCCGGAGGCTCGCGGGGAAAGGGTATCTCCTCGCGGTGGTATCGAACCAGGCCGGACTCGCCCGGGGGAAATTCACCCGCGAGGAGATGGATTCCGTCCACCGGGCATTCCTTTCGGCGTTCCGCAAGGAGGGGGTCGCCTTCGACGCGTGGGAATACTGCCCGCACCACCCGGAGGGGGTGGTGCCGGAGCTGCGGGTGGCGTGCCCGTGCAGGAAACCCGGGACCGCGATGGCGGAGTCGATCCTTTTTCGCCTCGGGGTGCCGGAATCGTGCCCCCGGTTCATGGTCGGTGATAAAATGAGCGACATCGCGCTGGGCGCGCGGATCGGGGCGCGGACGGTCCTCGTGGCGACGGGGTACGGTCGCGAGGAGCGGGAGAAGGGGGAGCGGATGGGCGTCGCGCCGGATGTCTTCCTCCCGGGGATGCGGGAGGCGGCCTTGTGGATCACGGGCGGGGGCGTCCGGTCGTGAGCCGGCGCGACGGGAGGGGACGCGAGGGCCGTCTTCGCCGGTGCCGGCCGCTGCTGCTGCTTCCGCTGCTGCTCGCACCCGGCTGTTTCCGCGGTGGCCGGGGAATCGAGGGCGGACCGCCTCCATCGCCGCCCGCGACGGTCCGCGCGGACGCTCCGGACAATGCCTCGAACTCGTGGATCGATCTCAATCCCGTCGTGGTACGACTCGCGGAACCGGAGGCCGATAACGCCGCGGTAGCGGTGCCGGCTGCCCCTCCCCCCGATGTCCCGGGGAGGATCCCGCCCGGGGCCCCCGCCGAGGCGAAAGAGGAGCCGGCCGTCACCGACGCTGCGCCCCCCGCGGCGGCGGAACCGTCGAAGGAAACGCTCCCCCCGGAGATCGGGGAAACCCCGTCGGCGGCACACCCCGTCGCGAAAAAACCGAAACCGCACCCTTCGACGCCGCCACCGCCCGAGGCGAAGGGGGCTTCGCCGGCGGCCGGTCCGGCCTGGGCGAACGGGAGGGAGGAGCTCGTCTACCGGGTCGACTTCATCGGGATCACGATGGGGTACGCCCGCTTCCGCTACCAAGGAAAGGTCGCGGTCGGGGGCAAGGTCGCCTACCACCTGAACGTCCGCGCGTGGACGTCGGGGGTTCTGTCGTACATCTACCCCGTGAACGAGACCATCGACTACTACCTCGACGCCGAAACGCTCGCGCCTCTCCGGCAGGAGTTCACCCAGCGGGCGAAGCTGCCGGACGACGTCGCCACATACGAGCAGGACACGGGGAAGATCACGTACCGGTACCGCCGGACCGGGGAGGTTCGCAAGCGCGTCAACGCCGTCCCGATGGTGTACGACCCGGTGAGCGCCGCCTACTACTTCCGTTGGCGCGATGTGGGAGGGGACGAGAAGTCGAGGAACGTCTACGCGGGACGAAAGGTGTGGCAGATCTCCGCGCGGGTGCTCGGCAAGGAGCGGATTCGCACGGAAAACGGCGAAATGGACACCGTCGTCATCCGGCCGGTGATCCGCCGGGACGGGAAGCTGGAGGACAAGGGGGACCTGAAGATGTGGCTCTCCAGCGACGAACGACGCGTCCCGGTCCGGCTCTACGCGAAGTTCCGGAAAATCCGGGACTGGACGCTGGTCGGGGAACTGGTTCCGCAACGGGAGGGAGGGTAGACATGGACAAGGAGCTGCTGGAGATCCTTGCGTGCCCGAAGTGCAAGGGGGAGCTCGTCCTCACCGCCGACGAATCGGAGCTGCGGTGCGCGACGTGCCGTCTCTCGTACCGGATCGACGACGGCATCCCCATCCTGCTGATCGACGAGGCGACCGCGTATGAATGACGTTTCCCCCCTGTCCCGTGCCGCCGGGCTGATCGCCCGGTTCCCGAAGTGCCGCGTGCTCGTGGTGGGCGACGTCATGCTCGACGAGTACGTGTTCGGGACGGTGGGAAGGATCTCGCCGGAGGCGCCCGTACCCGTGGTGGCGGTCACGCGCGACGCGCGGATTCCCGGAGGGGCGGCGAACGTGGCGTTGAACCTGTCGGGACTCCGTGTCGGGGTGGAGCTGGCGGGCCTCGTGGGCGATGATGCGGCGGGGAGGGACGTGGCGCGGATGCTCCGCCGCCGGCGGGTCGGCGTTTCCGCGCTCGTGCCGGAACCCGACCGCCAGACCACGGTGAAGACGCGGGTGATCGCGCACAGCCAGCAGGTGGTGCGGGTCGACCGGGAACGGAACACCCCTCCCTCCCGAAAGACGTGCGAGGCGCTCCGGAAGAAGGTGATGGGGATGCTCCCGCGGGTGCAGGGGGTGGTTTTTTCGGATTATCGGAAGGGGGCGCTGTCCGAGGATCTGGTCCGCGAGGTCACGGACGCCGCCCGGAAGGCGGGCCTGTTCGTGGCGGTGGATCCGAAGCGGAACGACTTCGCGTTCTATCGCGGCTGCACGCTGATCACCCCGAACAAGGGAGAGGCGCAGGCGGCCCTCGGGGGACGCGAGCTTCGATCCGACCTCGAGGTGTGGGAGGCGGGAAGGGAGCTGCTTCGCAGGAGCCGCTCCGCGGCGATCCTCATCACGCGCGGGGAGGAGGGGATGACCCTCGTCGAGCGCGGCAGGAACGCCTGCTTCCACGTCCCCGCGTTCGCGCGGGAGGTGTTCGACGTGACGGGAGCGGGGGACACGGTGATCGGGACCCTGGCCTCGTGCCTCGCCGCGGGCGCTTCGATGCGGGAGGCCGCCGTGCTGGCGAACGTGGCGGCGAGCGTTGTCGTCGGCGAGGTCGGCACCTCCCCGATCACCGCGGAGAAGCTCCTTCGGGCGGTCCGCGCGCGGGCGCTCGATCCGGACGTCGGTAAGCGGTGAGCGTCCGTTCGGCACCGGGCCCCGGAAGGATCGTCGTATCCGCGATCTATCGCGAGCCGAGGGCCTTCGAAGCGGCGATCCCGAGGATGGCGAAGCTCCTCGGGGAGATCCGGCCCGCGGGCGAACCCCTTCCGTTCGACTGGACCGACTACTACGCGGCCGAGATGGGGTCGCCGCTATCCCGTCGGTTCCTGGTCGCCGTCGACCCGGTCCGGAGGGACTCCCTGCCGGGGATCAAGGTGGGGCTCGAGGCGATCGAGCGAGAGCTGTCGGTGGCGGGCCGGCGGACGGTGAACCTCGACCCGGGGCTGGTGACGCCGGAGAATTTCGTGCTGGCGACGGCGAAGAACTTCACGCACCGGGTGTACCTGGGCGAGGGGGTGTTCGCGGAGCTGACGCTGGAGTATCGCGGCGGGGAGTTTCGCCCGCAGCCGTGGACGTACCCGGACTACGCATCGAACGAGGTCCGCGCGTTGCTTGCGTCGGTCCGGCGGGAGATGCTGTACGGCCGCGCGTCCGAAGGGAGCAGGACATGTGGATGAGCATGACCGGGTTCGGCCGCGGGGAGCGGCATGGAGAGGAGGTCTCCGTCTCCGTGGACGTCCGCTCGGTGAACCACCGGTTCCTCGACGTGCACACCCGGTGTCCTTCCCGCTTTCTGTCCTGGGAGCCTCGACTGCGGGGAATGGCCCGGGACGTCCTGCGCCGGGGGAAGGTGGACCTCCATGTGAACGTGCGGGAGTGGGGGAGGCTCGGCGCCGCGCTTCGCGTGAACCGGGGACTCCTTTCGGCGTTCCTCGACGAGGCGGCCCGGATCCGGAAGGAGTACGGGGTGGGGAGCGAGGTGACCGTCGGCGACCTGCTCGCCGTGCCGGACCTCTTCCAGGTGGCGCCGGACGGGGACGACCCGGCCGAGATCCTCTGGCCGCTTGCGGAGGGCGCCGCGAAAGACGCCCTTGCGATGCTCGCCGGATCGCGCGCCGGGGAGGGGGAACGCCTCAAGGAGATCGTCCGGGCCAACGTTTCCCTCCTCGCCGCGATGGCCGGAGAGATCCGGTCGCTGGCGGAGGAAAACCGGTCCCTTGCCGCCGCCCGCTTCCGGGAACGGATCGCGGCGCTCTCCGGGGAGGCGGGGACCGATCCGGTCCGCGTCGCCCAGGAGGCGGCGATCCTGATCGACCGGCTCGACATCACGGAGGAGTGCGACCGGCTGGGCGTGCACCTGGCCGCCGCGGAAGCCCTCTTCCGGACGCCCGGCGACGCGGTGGGGAAGCGGTTCGACTTCCTCGTGCAGGAGATCTTCCGCGAGCTCAACACGGCCGGCGCCAAATCGGCGCACGCCGGGGTCTCCGCGCTGGTCGTCTCCGCGAAAACCGAGCTCGAGAAGGTCCGCGAGCAGATCCAGAACGTGGAGTGAGCATGGAGCGCGGCGACATCTTCGTGATATCGGCCCCTTCGGGGTCCGGAAAGACCACGATCTGCAGGGCCGTCCTGGATCGCGTGGATCGGCTCTCCCTGTCCATCTCCTACACGACGCGCGGGAGAAAGCCCGGGGAGACCCACGGGGTGGATTATTATTTCGTGGATGAGCAGGAATTTGATAAAATGGTGAAATCGAAAGAGTTTCTGGAATGGGCAGCCGTCTACGGGAATCGGTACGGGACCGCCCGTTCCACGGTCGACGCGATCGTCTCCCGCGGGGACGACGCGGTGCTCGAGATCGACGTCCAGGGAGGCCGATCCGTGAAGGCGGCCGTTCCGGGGGCGGTGCTGATCGGCATCCTCCCCCCCGACCGGGAGACGTTGCGGGAGCGGCTCTACGGACGCGGGAGGGACAGCCGGGAAGAGATGGAACGCCGGCTCGAGGCGGCGCGGAGGGAGATCGCCGAGCTGAAGGGGTACGACTACCTGGTGGTGAACGAGGAGCTCGAGACGGCGGTCCGGCAGGTCGAGTGGATCATCCGCGCGCGGCGGCTTCGCATGAAGCGGAAGGCCGCCGCCGTGGACCGGATTCTATCGGATAACGGGTAACGGATAACGGGAAAAGGAGAGTGACGGGATGGCTCGCGTAACGGTGGAGGATTGTCTAAGGCAGGTCAACAGCCACTTCCAGCTCACGGTGGTCGCCGCGCGGCGCGCGAAGCAGCTCTATTCGGGCGCGGGCGCCACGATCGACACCACGGCGCGCAAGGAGAAGCCGACCGTCGTCGCGCTTCGCGAGATCGCCCAAGGGAAGGTCCGGGTAAAATAGCGCCGGGGCGGGCGGCGACGCTTTGCTCCGTCTCATGGACATCGTGGACCGGGTGCAGGCCGCCCGGCCTTCCGCCAACGTGGAGCTCATCCACAAGGCGTACGTTTTCACGGCGAAGGTCCACCACGGGCAGGTTCGCCAGTCCGGCGAGCCGTACCTGATCCACCCCCTGAACGTGGCGTACCTCCTCGCCGACTGGAACCTCGACGAGGAGACCGTCGCCACGGGCCTCCTCCACGACACCGTGGAGGACACCGTCGCCACCAACGAGGAGATCCGGGACCTCTTCGGGGAGTCGGTCGCCGTCCTCGTGGACGGCGTCACCAAGATCAGCCGGGTGGATCTCTCCGACGCCGCCGCCCAGAAGGCGGAGTCGCTGCGGAAGATGATCCTCGCGATGGGGAAGGACCTCCGGGTCATCCTCGTCAAGCTCGCCGACCGTCTCCACAACCTTCGGACCCTGAGACACCTTCCCCCCGAGAAGCAGGCGTCCATCGCCCGCGAGACGATCGAGATCTACTCCCCGATCGCGTCCCGGCTGGGGATGTCCCGGATCCGCGCGGAGCTCGAGGACCGCTGCTTCGAGGTGCTCCACCCCGAGCAGTACGCCGTGCTCGCCCGCCAGGCCGACGAGCGGAAGCGGAACCGCGAGGCGCACGTCCGCACGGTCATCGCGCTCCTCGAATCCAAGTGCCGGGAGGCCGGAATCGAGGCCTCGGTGACCGGCCGTTCGAAGCACCTGGCCGGCATCTTCCAGAAGATGAACCGGCAGGGGATCGACTTCGAGCACGTCTACGACTTCATCGGGTTCCGGATCATCACGAAGACGCTTCGGGAATGTTACGAGGCGCTGGGGATCGTGCACAACCTGTGGAAGCCGGTGCCCGGGCGGTTCAAGGACTACATCGCGATGCCGAAGGCGAACCTGTACCAGTCGCTCCACACGACGGTCTTCGGGCCCAATGCGGAGATGATGGAGATCCAGATCCGGACCGAGGAGATGCACGCGCTCGCCGAAAACGGCGTCGCGGCCCACTGGAAATACAAGGAGGGACGCCGCACCGGCGACAAGGAAGACCAGATGTTCCTCTGGCTGCGCCAGATCCTCGAGCTGCAGCAGGACATGAAGGACCCCCGGGAGTTCCTGAACACCGTCAAGGTGGAGCTGTTTCCGGACGAGGTGTACGTCTTCACCCCGCGCGGAGACGTGAAGGAATTGCCGCGGGGCGCCACGCCGATCGACTTCGCCTACGCCATCCACACCGAGGTCGGGAACACGTGCGTGGGGGCCAAGGTGAACGGGCGGATGGTCCCGCTCCGGACGGGATTGAAGAACGGCGACGTCGTCGAGATCGTCACCCAGCCGTCCCACAAGCCGAGCAGGGACTGGCTCAAAGTCGCCAAGACCAGCCGGGCGCTGAACAAGATCCGCGCGGTGCTCCGGCAGGAGCAGATGGAACAGTCTCTCGACCTCGGGAAGCAGATCATCGAGAAGGAGTTCCGGAAATACTCCCTGAACCCGAACAAGGTGATGAAGGGTCCGGAATTCGCCGAGACGCTCGCGGAGAGCCGGTGCAGGACCGCGGAGGATTACCAGATGGCGCTGGGGTACGGGAAGGTTTCGATCCTTCCGCTTCTTCGCCGGCTGGTGCCCCCGGAGCAGCTCCAGGAGAAGACGAAGGAGTCCCGCCTCTCCACGCTCATCCGGAAGGTGGTGTCGCGGAAACCGAGCTCCATCGTGGTCAAGGGGATGGACGGGATCTTCATCCGGCTCGGCAACTGCTGCCACCCGGTGCCGGGGGACCCGATCGTCGGCTTCATCACCCGCGGCCGGGGCGTGACGATCCATTCGAAGGAGTGCCCGAAGATCCTGGAGATCGATCCGGCCCGGGCGATCGAGGTGTCGTGGGAGGAGGGGACCAAAGCGGTCCACCCGGTGAAGCTCCGGGTGGTGTGCGCGGACAAGCCGGGCCTGCTGGCGGACATTTCCCGCACGATCACCACCAGCGACGTGGACATCCGGCGGGCGTCGGTCACCACCACGCGCGACAAGCGCGCGATCTGCAACTTCGAGGTGTCGGTCCACGACGCCGGCCACCTCTCCTCCCTGATCAAGTCGATCGGAAAGGTCCGGGGGGTCCACTCCGTGGAGAGAGGAAGGGGATGAGATGCGAACGACGGTGAAAACGGAAAAGGCCCCCGCGGCGATCGGGCCGTACTCCCAGGCGGTCCGGTGCGGGGGGTTCCTGTTCTGCTCCGGACAGATCCCGCTGGATCCCGCGACGGGAAAGATCGTGGAGGGGGGAATCGCGGAGCAGACGGAGAGGGTGCTGGCCAACCTTGCGGCGGTCCTGGCCGCCGGGGGGTCTTCGCCCGCCTCCGTGGTGAAGACGACCGTCTACCTTACCGACCTGGCGGAGTTTCCGGCGATGAACGAGGTCTACAAGCGGTTTTTTCCCGGTGAGCCGCCGGCCAGGGCCACCGTGGAGGTTTCGAAGTTGCCGGCGGGGGCGCGTGTGGAGGTCGAGGCAATAGCAACAGTAGAGACTACATGAAACCGGGGGGGCATCCATGCCCGCCTCGACACTAGGCCATCCATGACTAAGCCATCCATGGCGGTCGTCGATGTCGCGATGGGAGGAAGTTCAGACGGCCTTGGCCACCTTTCCGGACTTGATGCACTGCGTGCAGACGTTCACGTGCCGGACGGTGCCGTTGGTGACCGCCTTTACCCGCTGGATGTTCGGACGCCACACCTTCGCCGTCCGGTTGTTGGCGTGGGAAACGTTGTGCCCGAAGCTCGGGCCCTTGCCGCAGATCGCGCACTTTGCCATGGGAACCTCCGTGATATGAACCTTGAATATCTACCACTCCTTGCATGAAAAAACAACCCCCCATTTTCGGCCGGAAAAGGGCCGGAGGCGCCGGCATCCTGCTGTGGACCGTCCTTTCGGCCGCGATCCTTCTGGTCCCCCCCGCCATCCCGCACCTCACGGCGTCGAGGATCCCCCGGCCGGCCTCACGGGCCGCCGATGCCGTGTTCGTCCTTTCGGGGGGGGAGGGCCGGATCCAGGAAGGGTACCGGGAATGGACGGAACGGGGGGCCGGAGAGCTCTACATCCTCGGGGCGGGCGTCGGAGTGGAACTGACCCGCATCCTGCCGGAAGCTTCGGCGCTGCCGGCATCGTCACGCTCCCGGATCCACGTGGAGATGTGGTCCGAGAACACGCTGGAGAACGCCTTTTCGGCGAAGTCGGTCGTAGGGTCCCGCGGCTTCACCTCCGTGGTGGTCGTCACTTCCGACTACCATGTCCCAAGGGCGTACCTTGCGTTCCGGAAAGTCCTGTCCCCCGGCTTGGACCTCACCGTCCTGCCGGTGCGGTCCGAGCGGTGGGAGCGGCCGGGCGCCGCATGGAGGTGGGGGAGAAGGCGGTTTCTCGAGGGGTGGAAATACTGGGGGTACCGGGTCCTGCTCCGCTGGGAGTAGAATCCCCCGTCCCCCGGCGGGCGTCAGGCGTCGGGGTTTCGCCGCGAAAAATCCGGGATCTTCCCCGCGTCCCGTACCAGGACGCGCCGCCCCGACACGGTCAGCCTTCCTTCCAGGAACAGGCGGATCGCCATCGGGTAGATCCGGTGCTCCTCCTTGAGGATGCGCGCCGCGAGGGAATCGTCCGTGTCGTCCTCGTGCACCGGGACGACCGCCTGCACGATCACCGGCCCGGTGTCCACCCCCTCGTCGAGGAAGTGCACGGTGCACCCGGAGAAGCGGACCCCGTACCGGACCGCCTGGGCGGGGCCGTGCGTTCCGGGGAAGGACGGCAGCAGCGCCGGGTGGATGTTCAGGATCCGGTGCGGGAACGCCCGGAGGAATACCGGCGTCACCACGCGCATGAATCCGGCCAGGCAGACGAGGGAAGCGCCGGAAGCGCGGAGGATCTCCACCAGGCGAGCGTCGAACGCCTCCCGGCTCTCGAAGGCGCGGTGGTCCACAACCTCCGTGGGGATCCCGTGGTTCCGGGCGCGCACCAGGCCGTAGGCGTCCGCCTTGTTGCTCACGACGATCCCGACGCGGCACGGGATCTCCCCGCGCTCCGACGCGTCGATGATGGCCTGCAGGTTCGATCCGCTCCCCGACACGAGGACGGCTATGACGGCACGGTCGCTCATCGCTTCCCCCCGACCAGGGCGACGCGGGGCTCCCCGCGGCCCTTGCGGATCTCGCCGATCACGCAGGCCGGGAACCCCGACCGGCGGAAGTGCGAAACCGCGCGGTCCGCGTCCCCCGGCCGGACCACGATCACCATCCCGATCCCCATGTTGAACGTCCGGAAACGGTCCGGTTCCGGCAACCGCGCCGCCTCGCAGAGCGTGCGGAACACCGGCGGGGGTTCCCACGAATCGCGATCCACGACCGCCGCGGTTCCGCGCGGAAGGGACCGCGGAAGGTTCCCCGTGATTCCCCCGCCGGTGATGTGCGCCATCGCCAGGATGCTTCCCTTCCGCAGGTAGGAGAGGACCGGCCGGACGTAGATCCGCGTCGGGCGGAGGAGCTCCTCCGCGACCGTGGCGCCCCACTCCGGAACGCGCTGGCCGATCCTCTTTCCCATCACCTCGAACACGATCTTCCGGGCGAGGGAGTAGCCGTTGCTGTGGAGACCGGAGGAGGCGAGGCCCACGAGCGCGTCGCCGGGGCGAACCCCCGCTCCCGTGATGATCGCGTGCCGGTCGGCGGCTCCCACGGCGAACCCGGCGAGGTCGAACTCCCCCCGGGAGTAGACCGACGGCATCTCGGCGGTTTCCCCTCCCAGGAGGGCGCACCCGGCCTGCCGGCACCCTTCGGCGACGCCCGAAACCACGCGCGCGCCCTCGGCCGCGGACAGCTTCCCGGTGGCGTAGTAGTCGAGGAAGAAGAGCGGCTCGGCGCCGTGCACGAGGATGTCGTTCACGCACATGGCGACCAGGTCGATCCCCACCGTGTCGAACTTCCCCGCCATCGCGGCCACCTTGACCTTGGTGCCGACCCCGTCGGTGCCGGAGACCAGGACCGGGTCGCGGAACTTCCGCTTCGGGAAGCGGAAGAACCCGGCGAATCCGCCGATGTCTCCCAGGACTTCCTTCCGGTGCGTCGTCCGGACCATCGGGCGGATCAGGGAGACGAGGCGTTCCCCCTCGTCGATGTCGACGCCCGCGGTCTTGTAGGTGACGGGTTTTTTCAACGTCGCGGCTCCGTTCCGTGCGTACCTAAACGGTAGCGATCCACGGACGTGGATGTCAATGATTTTCCCCCCTCGGGGAGGTAAGATAGGAAGATTCGAGTCATGGAGGCACGCGTGGCGACGAAGGTCGGGATCGTCATCCTCGGGGACGAGGTGCTGAAGGGGGAGGTCCGCGAGGCCAACCTCGCCTACATGCTCCCGCTTCTCGCGGAGTGGGGTGCGGAGACGACGCTGTGCGCGATCCTTCCCGACGACATCCCGGTCGTGGTTCGCCACCTGCGGGCGTACCTCAAGGAGGCGGACCTCCTGATCCTCACGGGAGGGATCGGCCCCACGCCGGACGACATCACCCGGGACGCGGTTGCGGAGGTCGCCGGCGTGCCGCTGGTCGTGGACGAGGAGACCCGGGCCGCGTTGGAGGCCAGGCCGTTCCAGGGGGGGAACCCGAAGTACCGGATGTTGATGGCGCACGTCCCGCAGGGGTCGACCCTGATTCCGAACCCGTACTCCCCGGCGCCGGGTTTCTACGTCCACCGGATGGCGGCGTTCCCCGGCATCCCCCGGCTGCTGCAGGCGATGTTCGGCTGGGTCCGTCCGCTGGTGGAAGGGAGCCGGAAGACCCGGGTCACCCTCTATTCGATGGCGCCCGAATCTTCCTACGCCGGGATCATGGGGGAGATGATCGCGGCGTACCCCGATGTCGGGATCGGATCGTACCCGGTCACCGACGGGGAGTACAGGGTCCGCGTGGTGTTTCGCGGCCCGGGGTTCGCCCGGACCGCAGAGTGCGCCGCCCGGTTCGAGGAGAAGCTCGCCGGCATCGGGTACAATGTCCTCCGCAGGCTGGAGGAGCGGGGGGACGATGCGTAACGCATGCCGGAACGCCTTGATCCTGCTGGTGCTTCTTTCCGCGGCCGCGGTTCCCGAAGGCGTCCTCTCCGCGGAAGACGCGATGCGCGGCTGGAGGGAATCGACGTCGTCCGGGTTGTGGAGCCCAGCCCCCGAGAGGCGCGCCGGGTTCACCGACAACGGCGTTTCCGTCGAGATGACGCTTCCCCCCGGGACGGGAGTCGCGTACTCCCGCTCCGGCCGGTTCATGCACGACAACGCGGCGATTCGCCTCGCCACCGACAACGTGAACACGTCGGGGAACGAATATTATCCCGGAGAGGCGAACTTCCCGGTCGCGGTCACCTTCGTTTTCGGCGACGACTCGCTGAGGCTGGGGGTGAAGCAACGGGTGTGGCTCTTCTTCCGGCAGTTGTGGAACGGGTTCACCCCGTCCGGCATCCGCCTGACCTACGCCTGGGGAAACCGGCTCCCCGTGGGATCGATGTACCGCTTGTGGGAGGAGGAGACGGTGTTCGTCCTGGCCGGCCCCGACGAGGTCGGGAAGGCGGTCAACGCCGTCCGACGGATCCGGGACGATTTCCGGGCGGCGTACGGCAGGCCGCCGAAAGGTCCCGTCACCGAGGTGAAGCTGCGGGCCGGAAGGCCGTCCGGGGAGAAGGGGTCGGCGCGCTCCGCCGCCACGGTGCGGTTTCCGGCCGATTGATCCGCCCGCGAACCCGAGAGTGCTATTTCGGCGAGGGGGAAGGCGATTCCTTCGGCGCCGGGGCGGGTGCGCCCGGAGCCTCTTTCTGCTGGGACTTCCGCGTCATCGCGATCTGCAGCCCGCGGGCGTATTCGGCCCTCGGATCCGATCCGATCGCCTTCACGAAATGGTCGATCGCCGCGTCGTACTCCCCCCGATCGAGACGGATCTTGCCGATCTCGTTGTGGGCGGGCGCGAAACGGGGACGGGCCTGGACGGTCCTTTCGAACAGGGCCGTGGCCTCGGCCACCCGCTTCATTCGAAGCATCGTCAACCCTTCCGCGTACCAGATCTCATACCCTTTCCGGTACGCCGCGGAGACGAGCTCCGCGCGCCGCAGCTCCTTCAGCGCATCCTGCAGGTTGCCCGCCGTGAGGAATTCGACGCCGAGACGATAGCGTGCGTCGACGAAGCGCGGATCCAGCGCGATGGCCTTTCGATATTCCTCGACGGCGCGAGGGCGATCTCCCAGCCGGGAATACAGCTTCCCCGCCTGAAAATGCTCGAGCCGGGTGCGGATCGTCTTCAGGTTGAACTTCGCGAACTCGTTGTTCGGATTCAGCTTGATCGCCCGGCGCATCTCGAAGATGGCGTCCTCGTAGTGCCGCTCGTAGTAATGCGCCAGCCCCAGGGCGTTGTACGCCTCGTCCAGGGCGGCTCCGCGCGGAGCGGACGCGATGCAGTTCCGCAGCACCGAGGCGGCCTCCTCGTTCCTGCCGCTCTTGACGAGGAGCCTCCCCAGCCCGACGCCCGACCGGAACAGCAGGTCGTCGCGCGTCTTCCCGCCGGATTTTCCGGCGACCTCCGGCATCCCCTGGTACAGCTCCTCCGCTTTCGAGTAGGTGTTGATATCGCGGGAGTACAGGTTCGCCAGCTGGAGGCGGGCCTCGCCGTGGACCGGGTGCTCCGCGATCGCCCGGGCGAACGCCGACCGGGCTTCCGCGTAATTTCCCGCGTTCACCAGGTCGCGCCCCCGGGAGTAGTGGGCGTCCGCCTCCGCCGCGCCGGAAATCGCGGGGCGAGGGCAGGCGACGATCGACATTGCGAGGAGGGTCAGGGGGATGAGGGAGGTACCGTGCCGCACAGCCACCCCGGCGAACGGACAGCGATGAACATCCTTCGTTGTGCTACTATACGTCACAAACGATGCGGCGGGTATGGAAATCTTCCATCGCGCCCCTGCTGTTCTTCGCGGCGGCCGCGATCCTGACCGGGGAACCTTCCCACGGAGCGGAACGCCCGGTCAACCCGCACCGGTCCTTCCCCTGCAAGGATTGCCACGCCCGGATCCCCGACAAGGGGAAAAGCTCCGCGTCCGAGGTCCTGTCCGGCCTGTTGAAGTCTCCGGTGGAACTGTGCCGGGGTTGCCACTCCGACGCCGAGACCACCCACCATCCGGTCGTGAAGCGGACGGCACGCCGCCTTCCGGAAGGGCTTCCCTTGAGCGCCGGCGGCGAGGTGATCTGCTCGACCTGCCACGACGTCCACCAGGAGAAACCGGCCGTGTTCCTGCTCCGCGGCTACGACACCGGCAGGTACTCCGTCCGGATGGACATGTGCCTCGACTGCCACGGGGAGGAGTTCCGCGCCATCAACCCGCACCACGCCGGAGCGGAGACCGAAAAGTGCCACACGTGCCACCTGGGGCGGCCCGGCGATCCCGACGGGCCTTCCGTGAAGATCCAGGAGAACCTCGAGCGGATCTGCGACTTCTGCCACGACGTGCGTTCCCGGGCGCATCCCGGGAACGTGGATGCGCTGAAGAAGCTTCCGGAATCGCTCCCCAGGGGGAAGAACGGCGAGACGATGTGCGGGACGTGCCACGACCCGCACGGGGCGCCGGACACCATCCACTTCCTCCGGATACCGTACGTGGAGGCGCTGGAGCGCGGACGATACGCCAACCCCCACGGGAAGGTCGACTACACCTCCTGCATGGGGTGCCACCTCGGGGTGTCCGTCCGGAAGGAGGAGATGCGGACGAACCTCCGGTACGGCGGGGACGACATGCGGATCTGCCACTCTTGCCACGGCGCGATGGACGCCTGCCACCCGGTGCTGGTGAACCTGCCGGAGAGCATGAACCCGGGGAAGGACCTCCCGCTCTCCTCCGACGGCAAGATCAAGTGCCTGACGTGCCACGACCCGATGCCGGAGACCGGGAGCGGAGTCGCGGTCCGGAGGAAGGAGAAAGGGGAGCCGAGGAATGCGCTCTGCTACCGGTGCCACGACAAGGAGGACCTGTCCGGGAGAAATCCGCACGCGTCGATGACGAACCGGGAGACGTGCAAATTCTGCCACGACACGATGACCGATCCCACAAACGAGGAAGCGGGGCAGATCTCGTTCATCTCCAACACCCGGCTGATCTGCCTCCGCTGCCACTCCCAGGACCGCCACCCTTCCGGAGTCGACCACATGGTGACGCCGCGCCTGGCCGTCCCCGAGCCGTTCAAGGTTGATTCCCGGGGACGCCTTACGTGCACGACGTGCCACAATCCGCACATCGACGTGCGGGGGGAGGGGAAGGCGAAGGGGCGTTTCGTGACCGAAGGGGAGGGGCGGGCGATCTGCTCCAACTGCCACCGCAGGTAGGCCGCTACTCGTACCGGAGCGCCTCGATCGGGTCCATCCGGGACGCCTTCCTCGCCGGGTAGAATCCGAAGAAGATCCCCACCGCCGCGGAGAATCCGAACGCCAGGACCACCGCGCCGGGGGAGATGACGGTGGACCACCCCGCGTAGCGGGAAGTGAGCAGAGCGCCGCCGGCCCCCAGGCCGATCCCGACCGCACCCCCGGTCGCGGCCAGAAGCACCGCCTCGATCAGGAACTGGGAAAGGATGTCCCGCTCGCGCGCCCCGACCGCCATCCGGATCCCGATCTCCCGGGTCCTCTCCGTGACCGACACGAGCATGATGTTCATGATCCCGATCCCCCCGACGATCAGGGACACGGAGGCGATCCCGCCCAGGAGGAGGCTCATGATCTTCGTGGCGGATTCCGCCAGCGCGAGCATCTCGGAGAGGTTCCGGACCGAGAAGTCGTCGTCCTGGCCCGGCCCGATCCGGTGCCGCTGTCGCAGCAGCGCGGCGATCTGTCGCTCGGCCTCCTTTACGCTTTCCGCGTCGACCGCCTGCGCCATGACGACACCGACGGTGCCGGCATGGGCGCTGGCGTAGAGCTTCTTCTGGAGCGTCGTGATCGGCAGGATCACCGTGTCGTCCTGGTCCTGCCCCTGGGGCGACTGCCCCTTCCGCTCCAGCACCCCGACCACGGTGAACGGGGACCGCTTGATCCGGACGATCTTCCCGACCGGGTCCTCGGAGCCGAACAGGGAATCCGCCACCGTCTGCCCCAGGAGGCACACCTTGGAGGCCGCCTCCAACTCCTGCGCCGTGAAGTTCCGCCCCGACACGGTGTTCCACTCGCGCATCTCGAGGTAGTCCGTCCCCGTCCCCTGGACGATGGTGCTCCAGTTCTGGTTTCCGTAGACCACGGGGGCGCTGGTCCGGACCGAGGGGGAGGACAGGCGCACCGCGGAGAGCTCCTTTCCGATCGCCCGGGCGTCCGCCATCGTGAGCGTCGGGGTGCCGCCGAACCCGGAGCGCAACCCACCCGATGTGGTGCTCCCCGGGAGGATGAGCAGGAGATTCGATCCGATCGAGGAGATCTGGGCGGATATCCGCTCGTTTGCCCCCTCTCCGATGGCGACCATCACGATGACCGCGGCGACGCCGATGATCATACCGAGCATCGTCAGCACCGAGCGCATCTTGTTGGCGCGCAGGGAGCGGAAGGACACCTTCGCGGCGGAGTAGAGGTTCACGCTTCCGCCGCCGGTGGGGGCGACGCCGCACGGCGCCGGTTATGGACGGGCAGGTCCTCCACGATCCGACCGTCGCGGAAACGGACGATCCTTCGCGCGTACCCGGAGATGTCCGGCTCGTGCGTCACCAGGACGAGGGTGATCCCGCGCTCCTCGTTCAGCTGCTGGAAAATTCCCAGGATCTCGTCGCTCGTCGCGGAGTCGAGGTTTCCCGTCGGCTCGTCCGCCAGGAGGAGGGCCGGGGTGTTGACGATCGCGCGGGCGATGGCCACGCGCTGCTGCTGCCCTCCCGAGAGCTGGCTCGGGAGATGGTGGGAGCGTTCCTCGAGCCCGACGGCGGAGAGCGCGGCGGACGCCCTGTCCCGCCGGACGGCGGTCGGCGTTCCGTCGTAGATCATCGGCAGCTCGACGTTCTCCCGCGCGGAGAGCCTCGGCAGGAGGTTGAATCCCTGGAAGACGAAGCCGATCCGGTTCCGCCGGAGGACCGCCCGCGCGTCGCGCGAGAGGCCCGCCACCTCCTCTCCGTCGAGCCGGTAGCTTCCCGACGTGGGGCGGTCGAGGCATCCGAGGATGTTCATCAGGGTGGATTTCCCCGATCCGGAGGCGCCCATCACCGCGACGAAATCCCCCGCCAGGATGGACAGGTCCACCCCCTTCAGCGCCTCGACGCGGACGTCTCCCAGAAGGTACGTCTTCACGAGTCCGCCGATCTCGATCGCCGCGGTGCCCATCGCGCGCTACCGGATCCCCCCGAATCCCATTCCGGGGGGGCTGCCGCCGCCGTTCTTTTTCTGGCCGGTCTCGCCCGTCACGAGCGCATCGCCGTCCTTCAGGGGGCCGTCCAGCAGCTGCGTGAACGTCCCGTTCGACACCCCGGTGCGGATCGTCACGGGGGCCGGCCTGCCGTCCTTGCCCAAGATGTAGACCTTCTGGCCGGCCGGCTCCTTCTCCCGTTCCCGCTTCTTCCCTTCGGCCCTCTCCTTCGAGTCCGCAGGGCGGTACCGCAGCGCGGCGTTGGGGATCTTCAGGACGTCCTCGTACTTTTTCACCTCGATCGTCACGTTGGCGGTCATCCCGGGTTTCAGGGAAAGATCCCGGTTGTCGACCCGGACGACGACGTTGTACGTGACCACGTTCTGGGTGACGATCGGCGAGTTGCGGACCTGCTCCACCCTCCCCGAGAACACCTTCTCCGGGTACGCATCCACGGTGAAGGTCGCGGTCTGCCCCGGGATCGCCCGGCCGATGTCCGACTCGTCCACGTTCGTGTCGATCTGCATCTTCGTCAGGTCCTGCGCGATGGAGAAGAGGGTCGGCGTCTGGAAGCTCGCCGCCACCGTCTGGCCGACGTCCACGCTGCGCGAGATGACGATCCCGTCCACCGGGGAGCGGATGGTGGCGTACTCCAGGTTGGTCTGCGCGGTGTTCCGGGACGCCTCCGCCTGGCGGAGCGCCGCCTCGGCGCTCCGTTTCTGGGCGAGCGCCTGCTCGTAGGCGGTCTGCGCCGAATCGACGTCGGCCTGCGCCACGAACCCGCTCCGGATCAGCTCCTGGTTCCTCCGGTACGTCCGATCCGTGTCGATCACCCCCACCTGCGCCCTCTCGAGGGATGCCTTGGCGTTTTCGACCGCCGCCTGCGCCTGGACCAGCGCCGACTCGAGGAGTCGCGGATCGACCTGCGCGATCACCTGTCCCTTCCGCACCCGCGAGTTGAAGTCGACGAAGATCTGCTGGATCGTTCCGGAGATCTGGCTTCCGACCGACACGGTGGTCACCGCGTTGATGTTCCCCGTGGCCGTGATCGCGTCGATGATCACGCCCTTCTCGACCTTCGCGGTCCGGAACACCGATCCCTGGGGCGACTTCGTAAACCAGGCGTACGCGCCGGCGGAAATCGCCAGGGCGATCGCAACGGCGACCGCTGCCTTCCTCATCGGGTTCCCTTCCGCGCCTTCGATGCGATCGATTTTCCTTCGACCGCCAGGTTGTGCCGGTCGAGCAGTTCCCCCGTGCTCCGGTAGAACTCGGTCACCGCGACCTGGTAATCCGCCAGGGCGCCTACCAGCCCCTCCTTCGCCGCCACCAGCTGCGATTCGGCGTCCAGCAGATCTTTCGTCGTGGCCAGCCCGAGCTTCTGCCGCTTCTCGTACGACTCGAACCGGACGCCGGCGACGGCGACCCCCTTCCGGGCCACCTCGATCTGCCGGTACCGCGTTTCGAGGGCGCGGAGGGCCGTCCGGACCTCGAGCGCCACCGACTCCTCGACGGACCGCAGCGTCACCCGGGCCTGCCCGGCCTTCAGCCGGTTCGCCTCCAGCTCCGCCAGGGCGGATGAGTTTCCGATGGGAAAGGAGAAGTTGAGGGCGACCGACCAGTTCGGGTACTTCCCGGAAGCCATGTCCTCGAACCCTTCTCCGTACGATTTCCCAAGCCCGGTCACGCCGACCGTTCCCGCGAGCGAGAGGGAGGGGAGCGCCAGGTTTCGGGAGACCTTCTCCGAGAACTCGCCGCTGTGGACGCCGACGCGCGCCCTGACCAGCTCCGGGCGTTTCCGGAGCGCGACGGCGATCGCCGCCTCCTCCGTCGTGTCGATCCGCTCGGCGACCGACCCCACGACGGGAACGATCTCTCCCGGTTCCTTCCGCTGCAGGAAGACCCCGAGGCCGTCGGCCGCCTCCCGGCGCGCCCGCTCCGACGCGAGCAGGTCCGTCTCGCGCGACAGGACCCCCAGCTCGGAGTCCAGGAGCTGAAACGACGCGAGTACGCCCGCCTTCACCCGCGCCTCGTTCTCCTCGTGGATCCTCCGCGCGACGGCCAGGGACGCCCTGCGCGTCTCCAGGTTCTCCCGCGCCTTGTACAGGTCGTAGAATCGGCCGCTGGCGGCGGACGCCGTGCTCTCCGCCTTCTGCCGCCAATCCGCCAGCGAGACGTCGGCGGAGTCCTGGGCGAGCGTGATCCCCCGCTCGGTCACTTCGCGTCCCCACCCCTGGAGGACCGGCTGGGTGAACGAGAAGGAGAGCTGGGGATTGGCGTACCTCGAGAAGGAGGTCCCCTGGTTGTCGGCGAACCAGGCGTTGTTGACGGAAACGGACGCGGTCCCGCCGGTGGGGACCAGCCTCTGGACGCCGGCGTCGAAGTCGAAGAACCGCTGCCGGTCGGCCGTCGCCGACCCGGGCGCGACCTGGGCGTCCTTTCCCCTGTGGTCCAGCAGCGCGGTCAGCCGCGTGTCGTATATGCCCCGGGCGCCCCGGATGCCCGCCTCCGCGATCGCGGGGGAAAAGGTCTGCACCTGGAGGTCCAGGTTGTTCTCCACCGCCAACCGGATGGCGTCCTCCACCGCCACCGCGACCTCGCCGGCGCGGACGTCGGAGGAAGCGAACAGCGGCAGGGAAAGTAGAAGCGCCAGCAGGGTCCGCACCGTCCTCATGGAAACCATCCGTCAGGTTGATATCCGTGCATTATATAATCAGACGAAGTCCGGCACTCATTTCATACAAGGGGGTTCCGATGCGCAAGCTGCTCATCGCCGCGGGAGCGTTCCTGCTCTTCTGCGGGGCGGCGTCCGGCGCGGACACCGCCCGCAAAGGGGGCAAGCCCGTGGTTACCATGACGACGAGCCTGGGGGTCATCAAGCTGGAACTGTACCCGGAAAAGGCGCCGGTCACCGTCGCCAACTTCCTCGCGTACGCGAAGGAGGGCCACTACGACGGCCTGATCTTCCACAGGGTCATCGGGAACTTCATGATCCAGGGCGGCGGCTTCACGCCCGACATGAAGGAGCGGGGGACGAAGCGGCCCCCGATCAAGAACGAGGCGGACAACGGCCTTGCGAACGACCGTGGCACGATCGCGATGGCGCGGACCATGGTCGTGGATTCGGCCACCGCACAGTTCTTCATCAATACGGTGAACAACCCCCCCTTGAACCATCGTTCGAAGACCCGGGAAGGGTACGGCTACGCCGTCTTCGGGAAGGTGATCGAGGGGATGGACGTGGTCGACAAGATCCGCGCGGTCCCCACCGGCTCGGTCGGGATGTTCCAGGACGTGCCGAAGAAGCCGGTGACGATCCAGAAAGTGACGGTCGCCGAAAAGTAGGCCGGGGCCGCCCCCGGTTCACCGCCGGGGGCGGCATCGACTCACGGTACGTTCAGGTACCATTCGTCGCCGCGGTGCTCCGGGACGGCGGACCGCTCGGGCTTGACCAGCATCAACGTCCGCCGCGAGGCGTGCAGCACGCTCTCCGCAACGCTCCCCATGACCAGCCGTGAGATGCCGCTCCTGCCGTGGGTGCTCATCACGATCAGGTCGGCGTCCTCCATCTCGGCCGTGTGGAGGATCGCGTCGGCGGGGGGACGGTCGTCCACACGGATCCGCACGGCGATCCCCGCCTTTCGGAGGGGAGAGGCGGTCCGCTCGAGGTACTCCGAAGCGCTCCGCATCGCCTCCTGCAGGATCCTTGCGTCCGCCACGAGGACCGCTTCGGGGACGACCGGCATCGGCATGCCGACGGCCTGCAGGAGGAGGATCTCGGCGCCGGAAGCCCGGGCGATCTCCTCGGCGTGGGGGACGGCCCGCTCCGCGAGGGCGGAGCCGTCCAGCGGAACAAGCACCTTCCTGTACATGGCGGTATCCCCCTTTCCGGTTGGAGAAGATCCGGGTTGACGGGACGACACCCCTGTTTGGGTACAGTATACTTCCGGGCATGCGGAGAGACCAGATCTTCCGGGTGGAGGGGGAGGAGTCGGGGAGGCGTCTCGACCGGGTCCTGCGGGACCGCTTCCCCGGATTGCCGGCGCGGAGCCTGCGGTTCGCCTTCGACGCCGGGGCGATCCGGGTGGGAGGGATTCCCGCCCCGAAGGGCCGCCCGCTCCGGGAGGGAGAGGTGGTGTCCGCGGACGCCCTCGCGGAACCGGAGGACTGGCTGCCCGTCCCGTGCGACCTGCCCGGCGCTTCGGTCGCCTACGAGGACGCGGAGGTCGCCGTCCTGTGCAAGCCTCCGGACGTCCACACGGAGCCGCAGCGGCCGAACGAATCCGGGACCCTCGCCGGGTTCCTGCTCCGGCGGTTCCCCGGGGTGGCCGGAATCTCGCCGGAGCCCGGTCTGACGCTCCTCACGCGGCTGGATTACGCGACCAGCGGTGCGGTCCCCGCCGCTCTGACCGAAGCCTCGCTGGATTTCCTGCGTCGCGAGCGGGAGAAGGGGCGGGTCGTCAAGGGATACCTGTGCATGGTCCGGGGAGAGGTCGCCGCACCGATGTCGATTCCGTGGGAGATCCGCGCGGAAGGGGGGGAAGCTGTCCGGGTGCTTCGCGGCCGTGACGATCCCGACCCGCACCGGTGGACCGCGATCGCACCGATACGGACCGGGAACGGGTGGACGCTGCTTCGGGCGACGATTTCCCGCGGGAAACGGCACCAGATCCGTGCCCATCTGGCCGCCGCGGGATACCCGATCGTGGGAGACCGGCGGTACTCCGCCGTCCCGGCGTCCGGTCCGGGGAAGAGCCGCCTGATGCTGCACGCGTGGGAGGTGTCGTTCCGGCATCCGGCAACGGGGGAGACGCTGCGGGTGTCATGCCCCGCTCCCGAGGAGTTCGGGGCTACCTGACGGAAGGTGCGCCGGATTCAAGCTCCCGGAGCCGCTCGCGGTCGCCCGGAAGCTCTTCGCTGTATTTCTTGTACAACTCGAGGTCTTCCTGTGAAACGAACCGGTTTCCCAGGGGATTCAGTATCTGGGACCGCTTGTTGTCGACCTTTTCGAGGAACCGTTCCTTCGCATCGATCTTGGCCCGTAGAGATTCCGCCTGCCGGGACGGGTCGTCCCCGACCGGCAGGGTGACCCGGTCTCCCAGAGAGGTGTCGTTCGAAGGGGCGGATGCGCCGTTGACCCCGCCGGGAGAAGGGAGCGTTGGGCTTCCGACGGTGGACAGGGACGGTTTTCCCGGGATCGGCGGCTCCTTGAGGATCGGCTGTATCTTTCCGCGGAGATGCTCCGGTATCGCGGACGGGTTGTCGGTGAAGTGGATGACCCCTCGCTCGTCCTCCCACCGGTAGATGTCGGCATCCGCCGGGGCCGCGCAAGGGAACAGCGCCACGGCCGCCAACGCGGCGAGCGACATCGTCAGGTACCGTCCCCGGTTCGTCGTTCCGGACCGATCGGCCATGCTTTGATAGTACAATGAAGCGATCCGCGCTGGCAATGAAAGGGGTCCCGTTGGGCAAGGCCGCCGTACTCCTGTTCCTGGCCGCGTTCTCGTGGCCGTTCCTGGGCGTGATCGACGCTCCCGCGACGATCCTCGGGATCCCGTCGTTTCTCGCGGGAATATTCCTGTTCTGGGCCGTCCTCGTCTACGCGCTCTTCACGGCGAGCCGCCGGACGGACGGGTAGGGAGGCGGGGCGCCGTTGCCGGGGACGCTGTTCCAGGGGGGATTCGTCCTCGCGGTGCTGACCGGGTACCTGCTGCTCCTCTTCGGGATCGGGTACCTCGGCGAGCGGAAATTCGACGCGATCCGCGCGCGCGGACTCGACCGGTACGTCTACGTGTTCGCGGCGGGAGTCTACTGCACCTCCTGGACCTTCTACGGATGCATCGGCAACGCGGCGCAGAACGGCCCGTCGTTCCTCGCCCTCTTCATCGGACCCTCGGTCTTCGCCCTGACCTGGTGGACGGTCCTCCGCAAGCTCGTGCGGTTCTGCCGGGCCCACAACGTCACATCCGTTCCCGACCTCCTGAGCGTCCGGTACGGCGGGACCCCGTGGCTGGGGGCGTTGGCGACCCTCTTCCTCGTCCTGGGAAGCGTTCCGTACATCTCCCTTCAGCTGCGCGCCGTCGGGCTCACGTACGACGCCATCTCGGGCGGCGGGGGCTTCGCGGCCGCGATCGACCCGATGCTCGTCGTCGCGCTGTTCCTGGGCGCCTTCGCGCTCTTCTTCGGGGGGCGGTACCTGGACTTCACCCGTCCCCAGGGGGGAGTCCTGACCGCCGTCGCGACGGAATCGGTGGTCAAGCTCGTCATCCTGGTGGCCGCCGGAGTCTTCGTCTGCTACGGGCTGTTCGACGGAATCGGGGACGTCTACGCCCGCTTCCGGTCCCACCCGGAGTGGGGGAAGCTCACCGGCCTCTCGGGCGCCCCGGGCAACGGGTTCGCCCGCTGGACCGCGTACTTCGTCATCGCCGTGATCGATGTCCTTCTGCTCCCGCGCCAGTTCCACGTCTTCGTCGTCCAGAACGGGGACGAATCGCACATCCGGACCGCGATGTGGATGTTCCCGCTCTATCTCCTCCTCATCAACCTGTTCGTGATCCCGATCGCGTTCGGCGGACTTCTGCTGGGGCTGCCGGCCTCGGCGGGAGACAACTTCATCCTCGCCATTCCGATGCTGTCCGGGCAGAAGGGATTGAGCCTCCTCATCTTCATCGGAGGCTTCTCCGCCGCCACCGCGATGGTGCTGGTCTCCTCCGTCGCGCTCGGCAAGATGGTGGCGAACAACCTGGTCATCCCCGGAATCCTCCGGGCCCGGAGGGGGTTTCACGCATACGGGTACCTGCTGGCGGCCACGCGGGCGTCGATCCTGGCGGTCATCGGGCTGGGGTACGTGTACGCGCGCTGGATGTCCGGGAACGCCGCGCTCATGGAGATCGGCGTGATCTCGTTCGTGGCGGTGGCGCAGTTCGGGCCGCCGGTCTTCGGCGGCATGTACTGGAAGGGGGGGACCGCCGGAGGCGCGGTCCTGGGGCTGTGCGCCGGCTTCACCGCCTGGTTCTACACCCTGATCCTGCCGGCGGCGGCCAAGGCCGGGTTTCTCGATCCCTCCTTCGTGGCGAACGGGCCGTTCGGGATCGCCCTTCTGCGCCCCGCGGACCTCCTCTCCGCCGGGATCGGCGATCCGGTGGGCAACGCCGTTTTCTGGTCCCTCTTCCTGAACGTCCTCGGGTACGCCGCGGGGTCGCACCTGTTCGCCGCGGCGGGCGCCGCCGTCCCCGGAGTCCACCCCGGCGGCGCGGAGGTCCCCGTCCCCGGGTCCCCCCCCGGGAGGGGCGCGCATTATCCGTCCCTCGAGGACATCGAGGCGGTGATGACACGGTACGCAGGACACGAGAAGGAGAAGGAGGTCGGGGAGGTCGTCCGCGAGATCCGCGAGATCAAGAGCCGCGGCCAGACCCGCGAGGCGGTGATCCGGCAGATGGAGCTCCCGGCGCGCCTCGAGAGGATCCTCACCGGCTCCATCGGCGTCCTTTCCGCCCGGAGCGTCCTGCGCGACATGCTGCCGCTGACGCTGGCGGACGCCCGGACGCTGGTCGAGTCGTTCCGGGAGATGGAGAAGGATCTGGCGTCCACCCGGGAGGCGGTGTCCCACAAGGAGGAGCAGATCCGCGCGCGGGAGCGGCTGCTGGCGAGCGTGGTCCACAGCATCGACGACGGGATCGTCGCGTTCGACGCGGGGGGGAGGATCACCGCCGTGAACGAAGGCGGGTGCCGCCTCTTCGGGCGGCCGGAACGGGCGATGATCGGGGAGGGGTTCCAGCTCCTCATCCGGGACACGCCGTACCGGGAGAAGCAGCGGATCATCGCCCGCTCCACCTACCGCCACGGCCGGTGGCGGGGAGAGGTGGATTTCGTCCGCGGGGACGGCACGCAGACGGCGGGGCTGGTCTCCACGGCGCGGATCAACGACGAGCGCGGCCGCGCGGCGGGATTCGTCGCTTCGTTCAAGGACCTCTCGGAGATCAAGGCGATGCAGAACAAGATGATCCAGAGCGAAAAACTCGCCTCGCTGGGGCAGATGGCGGCGGGGGTGGCGCACGAGATCCGCACCCCGCTGGGGTCGATCAAGATGAGCACGCGCCTCCTTCGGGAGGAGGCGGCGGGTTCCGAGGCCTCCGAGATGCTCGGGACGATCCGGGACGCCGTCGCGTCGATGGAGGTGATCGTCAACGAGCTGCTCGACTACACCCGGGACATCGCCCTGCAGCTCGACGACTACGACCTGGTCTCGATCGCCCGATCGTCGGTCTTCGGCCTGGAGGACGAGTGGCGCCGCCGGGGCGTCTCGGTCGGCGTGGAGTCCGGGGAAGGCCCTGTGAGCGCGATCGTGGACGGCGTGCGGATCAAGCAGGTGCTGACGAACATCGTGAAGAACGCGGTGGAGGCGGCCCCGGACGTCCGGGGCCGGGTCACCGTCCGGCTCGCGGGGGGCAACGGGGCCGTACGCATCACGGTCGAGGACAACGGCCCGGGGATGACGCCGGAGGAGCTGGGGAACGTCTTCCAGCCGTTCTACACCAACAAGGCGCAGGGGACGGGGCTCGGGATGTCGATCGTGAAGCGGCTGGTGGAGCTCCACGGCGGGGAGGTGCGGATCGATTCGGCCGCCGGGCGGGGCACGACCGTTTCGGTGGACCTGCCGGGCACCCCCTTCGCCGGGACGGGGAGGGCGCAATGAAGCGGAAGATCCTGCTGGTGGACGACGAGGAGATCTTCCTGCGCCCGCTGGCGCGCACCATCACCTCCTCCGGGTACCTCGTGGAAACGGCGGGAAACGCGGCAGAGGCGAAGGAGAAGCTGAAGAAGGGAGAATTCGACCTGGTGATCAGCGACGTCCGCATGCCGGGGACCGACGGCATCGCCTTCACCCGGTCGATCCGCGAGGAGTTCGGCGACCTGCCGGTGATCCTCATGACCGCGTACGGGAGCATCCGGACCGCCGTGGACGCGATGAAGGCGGGCGCGCACGACTACCTGCTGAAGCCGTTCGAGCCGGACGAGATCCTGCTTCACGTGCGCCGCACGCTGGAGATCCAGGACCTGCGGACGGCGGACCGGTTCCGCACCGCCCGGAACCAGGAGACGTTCGACCTGCGGAAGACGCTGGTGTGGGAGAGCCCCGCGATGAGCCGTCTCCAGCGGGACATGGCCGACGTCCTGCCGCTCGACACCACGGTGCTCCTGACCGGAGAGACGGGGACGGGGAAGCAGCTGATCGCGCGCGCGCTCCACTACAACGGGCCGCGCCGCGACGGGCCGCTGATCGAGGTCAACTGCGCGGCGATCCCGGAGACCCTCTTCGAGACGGAGCTGTTCGGGCACGTCCGCGGGGCGTTCACCGGCGCGGTGTCCGACCGGAAGGGGATGTTCCAGCTCGCCCACGGAGGGACCCTGTTCCTGGACGAGATCGGGGAGGTCCCGCTGCCGCTGCAGCCGAAGCTCCTGACCGCGATCCAGGACAGGACGTTCCTGCGCGTCGGCGGGGCGCGGCAGATCGACGTGGACGTGCGGATCATCGCGGCGACCAACAAGTCGCTCGAGGAGGAGGTGGCGGCGGGGAGGTTCCGCAACGACCTCTTCTTCCGCCTGTCCGTCTACCCGCTCAAGGTGCCGCCGCTCCGGGAGCGGGCCGAGGACATCCCGGTGCTGGCCGACTTCTTCCTGCGGCGGTTCGCCCGGAAGTGCGGAAAGAAGATCGCGCAACTTTCCGTCGCGGATGTCGACGCCCTGCGGGCGTACGACTGGCCGGGCAACGTCCGGGAACTGGAGAACTTCGTCGAGCGGGCGGTGATCCGGGCGTCCGGGGAGCGGGTGGATTTCGCCTCGGTGCTCTCCGGGACTCCGAGGAAAGGCGTTTCGGAGGGAGTGCCGCTCCACCCGGAACTTCCGTTCCGCGACGCCAAGGAGAAGGTCGTCTCCGCCTTCGAAAGGGGGTACATCCGCGAGTCGCTGCGAAAGGCGGACGGCAAGCTGACGGAGGCCGCGCGGATCGCCGGGATGGACAACAAGAACTTTTCCGAGAAGATGAAGCGGCATGGGCTGACGCTCGATAATTTTTGGTAGTTTTACCAAACCAGCGCTTTCCTGTTTGGTATAAACACCCTCCCTCCGCACCTCCACCCCTTTACAAACAGCGGTTTGAAAATGGCACGGGGATTGCGTCATTCAGACCGAATATCGTCCAGGGAGACTTTATGCCGCTGCTGCGCATCGACGACGTGCACCTGTCCTTCGGCGGGGTCAAGGCGATCAACGGGGTCTCGATCAACGTGGAGAAGGGGACGATCCACGCGATCATCGGGCCCAACGGCGCCGGGAAGACCTCCGTCTTCAACTGCATCTCTTCCGTGTACCGGCCGCAGCGCGGGGCGGTCTACTTCGAGGACCGCAAGGTCACCGGGATGAAACCCGACCACGTGACCGCCCTGGGGATCGCCCGCACCTTCCAGAACATCGCCCTGTTCCACCACATGACCGTGCTCGACAACCTGATGCTGGGCCGCCACCTGTTCCTGAAGAGGGGCGCCCTCGCCGGCGGGATCTTCCTCGGACCCGCGCGCACGGAGGAGATCGAGAACCGGAAGGTGGTCGAGGATATCGTCGACTTCCTCGAGATCGAGAACATCCGCAAGAAGCCGGTCGGGACGCTCGCGTACGGCCTTCGAAAGCGCGTCGAGCTCGGCCGCGCCCTGGCGCTCAAGCCCAAGCTCCTCCTCCTCGACGAGCCGATGGCGGGGATGAACCTCGAGGAGAAGGAGGACATGGCCCGTTTCGTCCTCGACATCAACGAGGAGTGGGGGGTGACGACGCTCCTCATCGAGCACGACCTGGGCGTCGTGATGGACGTAAGCCACAGGGTGAGCGTGCTGGACTTCGGGGTGAAGATCGCCGAGGGGACGCCCTCGGAGGTCGCCAACGACCCGCACGTGATCAAGGCGTACATCGGGGAGGAAGACGACTTCCTGCGGGAAATGGAGGCGCGCTGACCCGATGAAGGAGATCCTGAAAACCCACGGCACCTTCCCGCGGCTGCTCTCCCGCAACGCGGAGCTCTTCGGCGACCGGAAGGTCGCCATGCGCGAGAAGGAGTTCGGCATCTGGCAGGAGTACAGCTGGAAGGAGTACCACGACCACGTGAAGTACTTCTCCCTCGGGATGGTCTCGCTGGGCCTCTCCCGCGGCGACAAGGTGGCGATCATCGGCGACAACCGCCCCGAATGGGTGTGGGCCGAGGTCGCGGCGCAGGCAGCCGGCGCGGTGCCGCTGGGGCTGTACCAGGACTCGACGCTGAAGGAGGTCTCCTACGTCATCGACCATTCCGACGCCTCGTTCGTCGTGGCGGAGGACCAGGAGCAGGTCGACAAGATCCTCGACATGAAGGAGCAGCTTCCCAAGGTCCGCTACATCATCTACAGCGACCCGCGGGGGATGCGGGGGTACAAGGAGCCGTTCCTCCTCGACTTCAAGGAGGTCGAGAATTTCGGCCGCGACCTCGAGCAGCGGGAGCCGGGGCTGTACGCCGCGAACGTCGAGGCCACGAAGTACGAGGACCTCGCGCTCATCTGCTACACCTCCGGGACCACCGGTTTCCCGAAGGGGGCGATGCTGTCGTTCCGCAACCTGCTGAGCATGGCGGCCAACCTGATGGAGGTGGACTCGAAGGTCGGGAAGGACGAATTCGTCTCCTTCCTTCCGCTGGCGTGGATCGGAGAGCAGATGATGTGCCTCTCCAGCGCGCTGCTCACCGGGTTCACGGTGAACTTCCCCGAGAAGCCGGAGACGGTGCAGGAGAACATCCGCGAGATCGGCCCCACCATCATGTTCTCCCCGCCCCGGATCTGGGAGAACATGACCTCCACCGTGCAGGTGAAGGTCATGGACGCCTCCGCGCTCAAGCGGAGGATGTACGGGTGGGCGCTCCCGGTCGGGTACGAATACGCCGACGCCGTCTTCCGGAAGCAGGCGATTCCCGCGTCCCTCCGGTTCCGGTACCGGCTCGCGTACGCGCTGGTCTTCCGGGCGCTGAAGGACCGCCTGGGCCTTCTCCGCATCCGGTCGGCCTCCACCGGCGGGGCCGCGCTGGGGCCCGACGTCTTCAAGTTCTTCAACGCGATGGGAGTCAACCTGAAGCAGATCTACGGCCAGACCGAGATCTCCGGCATCTCGTGCATCCACCGGGAGGGGGACATCAACTTCGACTCGGTGGGGAAGCCGATCCCCGAGACGGAGATCCGGCTGTCTGCGAGCGGAGAGATCCTCTCGCGCTCCCCGTCGGTGTTCCTCGGGTACTACAAGAACCCGGAGGAGACGGAGAAGGCCTTGAGCGACGGCTGGCTCCACTCGGGCGACGCGGGGTACTTCACGGAGGACGGCCACCTGATCGTCATCGACCGGGTGAAGGACGTCATGCACCTGAACGACGCCACCCGGTTCTCGCCGCAGTTCATCGAGAACAAGCTGAAATTCTCCCCCTACATCAAGGAGTGCGTCTGCCTGGGCGACAAGCGCGACTTCATCGCCTCCATGCTCTGCATCGACTACCCGAACGTCGGGAAGTGGGCGGAGAGCCGCCGGATCTCCTACACCACCTACACCGACCTGGCGGCGAAGCCCGAGGTGCTGGAACTGCTGGCGAAGGAGGTGGAGAAGGTGAACGCCACGCTCCCGGAGACGACGCGGATAAAGAAGAT
Source organism: Deltaproteobacteria bacterium (assembly GCA_016234845.1). Taxonomy (NCBI): domain Bacteria; kingdom Pseudomonadati; phylum Myxococcota; class Myxococcia; species Deltaproteobacteria bacterium. Next base: position 62,253 of record JACRNP010000030.1, read on the forward strand.
CGTCCCGCTCTACAAGGAGCTGGACGCGGACGACGACGAGCTGACCCGCACGCGGAAGGTCCGCCGGGCGTTCGTCGGGGACCGGTACCGGCACGTGATCGAGGGGATGTACGACGGGGCCATGGAGATCCCGATCGACGCCGTCATCAAGTACCAGGACGGGAAGACGTCCAACATCAAGACGACGCTCGGCGTCCGGAACCTGTGAGGGAACAAGGCATGACGACGCAATACCTTCTTCAGCTCGTCATCAGCGGACTCGTCGTGGGGAGCATCTACGCCGCCGTCGCGCTGGGCTTCACGATCATCTACAAGGCGACACGGGTGGTCAACTTCGCGCAGGGCGAGTTCCTGATGACGGGGGCGTACGTCTGCTACGCCTTCGTCGTGCAGATGCACGTCCCGTTCTGGGCGGCGCTCCTGCTCACGATCCTCTTCTCGCTGGTGATGGCGGTGCTCCTCGAACGGATCGTGCTGCGGCCGATGATCGGCGAGCCGATCATCTCCATCATCATGGTCACCATCGGGCTTTCGCTCATCATGCGGTCCCTCGTCACCGCGATCTGGGGGAACGACATCCTCGTGTACGAACCGAAGCTCTTCCCGCAGGAAACCGTGTCGCTGGGCGGCGTCCCCGTCTCCCAGGAGTTCATCTGGTGCTTCGTCCTGTCGATGGTCCTCCTGGCGATCTTCTCCGCCTTCTTCAAGTATTCGAAGGCCGGGGTGGCGATGCGGGCCACGGCGTTCAACCAGCAGGCCGCGCAGTCGATGGGGATCTCGGTCAAGCACATCTTCGCCCTGTCGTGGATCATCTCCGCCGTCGTATCCGGGATCGGCGGGGTCCTGATCGGCAACATCAACGGGATCAACAGCTCCCTCTACCATTTCGGCCTCAAGGTCTTCCCCGCGACGATCCTCGGCGGGCTCGACTCGATCCTCGGGGCCGCCCTCGGGGGGCTGATCATCGGGCTGCTCGAGAACCTCTCGGACGGCCTCTGCAAGGCGTACCTCGACCTGAGCGGCGTGAAGGAGGTCGCCCCGTACGTCATCCTGGTCGTCATCCTCATGATCAAGCCGTACGGGCTGTTCGGCACGAAAGAAATCGAGCGGGTCTGAAGGACCGGCGGGGCGGGAAAAGGAGAACCACGGGATGCAGTATTGCGGCGACTTCCGGACCACCTACGAATCGGACGTCAAGATCTTCCAGACGCCCTTCATCAAGGTCTGCATGGGGTTCTTCGGCGTCGCCCTCCTCGTGCTGCCGTTCCTGATCAAGGGGGAGTACCTCTGGATCGTCCTGCAGATCCTGATCGCGGTCATCGGGGCGGTCGGACTCAACATCCTCACCGGGTTCACCGGGCAGATCTCGCTCGGGCAGGGGGCGTTCCTCGGGGTGGGAGCGTACACCTCGGCGTACCTCACGACGAAGCTGGGGCTCTCCTTCTGGATCGGCGTTCCGGCGGCGGGGATTTTGACCGCCATGGCGGGGATGGTCTTCGGCGTCCCGTCGCTGCGCCTCAAGGGGCTCTACCTCGCCATCGCCACGCTGGCCTCCCAGTTCATCCTCGAATGGATCTTCCTCCGGTGGGAACCGGTGACCGGGGGAAGCTACGGCATCGCGATCCCGCGCCCGGCGATCGGGGGATACTCCTTCGAGTCGGACCGCTCCTACTACTACATCGTCCTCGCCTTCGCGGTGGTGATGACCCTGTTCGCGACGAACCTGATCCGGACGAAGACGGGGCGCGCCTTCATGGCCGTGCGCGACCACTACATCTCCGCCGAGATCATGGGGATCAGCCTCTACAAGTACCGGCTCCTCTCCTTCGGGATCTCCTCCTTCTACGCCGGGGTGGCGGGCGCCCTCTTCGGGCACGCGCTGAAATTCGTCTCCTCCGAGCAGTTCAACATCGGCGTGTCGATCGTCTACCTCGCGATGATCATCATCGGGGGGCTGGGGAGCATCATCGGGTCGGTCTTCGGCGCGGTCTTCATGATCCTCCTGCCGAAGATCCTGTCGGTCATCACCACGTCGATCTCCGCGGACTTCCCCTCGGTGGCGAAGCTGGCGATATCGTTCGAACAGGGGATCTTCGGATTGATCATCGTCCTGTTCCTCATCTTCGAGCCCGACGGGCTGGCGCACCGGTGGAAGCTGATCAAGGCGTACTGGAAGCTGTATCCGTTCTCGTATTGACACGGAAAGGAGGGCGCGCGGGGGGAAATGGCAAGGGGAGGGAGCATCGGAAACGTCGGCGGTCGATATCGGTCAACCAACCGGAAACCCGAAAGAGGAGGGGACGACAGAATGAAGCAGACGATGCGTGTGTTCGCGATGGTCGCCGCGATGGCGATGTGCGTGTCCGGGGCCGCGTTTTCCGCCCCGGCGATCAAGGTCGGCCATCTGGCGGACCTGACCGGGGCGACGGGCGAGGTCGGGAAGCCGTACGCCCAGGGCGTCCAGGACTACAAGGATTGGGTCAACAAGCACGGCGGGATCAACGGCAAGCAGATCGACATGCAGATGTTCGACTACGCCTACGACAAGAACAAGGCGGTGAACCAGTACAAGAAGTACAAGGAAGACGGCGTCGTCGCGATCCAGGGGTGGGGCTCGGGCGACACCGAGGCGCTTTCCAAGACGACGGCGGACGACAAGATCCCGTACATCTCCGCCTCGTACTCCGCCCACCTGACCGACCCGGCGAAGACGCCCTACAACTTCTTCTGCGCCCCCGACTACACCACGTCGCTGCGGGCGGGCCTCAAATACCTGAAGGACAACTGGAAGGAGAAGCGCGCCCCGAAAATCGTCTTCATCTATCCGAACCACCCGTACGGGATCGCGCCGATCAAGGGAGGCAAGGAGTACGCGAAGGAGCTCGGGTTCGAAGTCCTCGGCGACGAGGACGTGAGCCTGAAGGCGATCGAGGCGAATTCCCAGCTTCTCTCCGTGAAGAACAAGGGAGCCGACTTCGCGTGGGTCGGCGGCACGACGAACTCCACGGCGGTCGTCCTGAAGGACGCGAAGAAGCTCGGATTGAAGACGAAGTTCTTCATCAACATCTGGGGCGCGGACGAGACGACGCCGAAGCTGGCGGGGGGCGCCGAGGAAGGGGCCCTCGTCATGGTCGGGTCCACGGTGTACGGCTCGAAGGTCCCCGGCATGAAGCAGCTCATGGAGATCACGAAGAACCAGCCGCAGGTGACGCACTACATCCGCGGCTACGTGTCGATGATGGTCGTCACCGAGGCGCTGAAGATCGCCGACAAGAAGGGGCAGCTGAACGGGCCCGGCGTCAAGGCGGCGCTCGAGACGCTGAAGAACTTCGATACGGGCGGGCTCGCGGTCGACAAGATCACG